>CABUTH010000166.1 GCA_902494465.1 uncultured Collinsella sp. | reverse complement strand
TGGGTCGAACGCCTGGGGCGAATCTTCGCCGGTTGCGTTAAATGCCGAGATGTTACTGCCGATGGCATCCATGTAGCGCATGCCCGTATAGCCGACCAGGCAGTTCGTCAGCACGCATGCTGCACACGTGAGCAGCGCCGTCATAATCGTTATGCGCCATTGCAGAGAAAGTCTTTTCATTCGCTATCCTCCATAACGTAGCCCTCTCCAATCCGATTGCGAATCGGGTCGTATCCCAAAGCGCTGCGCAACTTTTTTCGGAGCGACGAAATATGAACGCGGGTTGCGTTGCTAAAGCTGTTCACGCTGCTATCCCAAACGTGCTCGATAAGCTCCTCTTGACTTACCGGACGCCCCTGATTAAGCATCAGGTATTCCAAGATTCCCGTTTCCTTGCGTGTAAGAGATAGAGCCTCACTGTCCACGGAAGCGATGCGCGCCTTGGTGTCAAAGCGGAGCTTTCCGCAGGTTAATACTATGTCGCTTTGTGCGAAGCGCCTGAGGGTAAGGCTGCGGATCCTTGCCGCAAGTTCGTCCAGATGAAACGGCTTGGTGAGGTAATCGTTGGCGCCGGCATCGAGTCCGGCGACCTTATCGGATACTTCGCCGCGCGCGGACAGAATCAGCACCTTGGTCTCGCAGTCGGTTTTCCTAAGTTCCCTGAGCACGGTCATGCCATCGATACGGGGAAGGTTGAGGTCGAGTACCACGAGGTCAAAGACTTCGACGCCCAGCAGGTCGTGCGCCTCCTGTCCATCGTGACAGCAGTCGACGCTGTACGCCAAGTTTCGCAAACTGCGCGCGATTGCATCGCACAGTGCTCGCTCGTCTTCGACGATCAAAATACGCATAACAGTCTCCTTGCACATTCCAAATCGCGCTTAACACGGATTTTATAGTCGATATGGTCCAATGGTCGCGTAACGAAAGGAGTGGTCGTGTTGTTCAAAGCGGTAAAACCCGTGGTACAGGTCGCTTTGTTGATCGTCGGAATTGCCATGGTGTGCTTTGGCGTTATGCGTGGCGAGGCGGATGCCGTGCTGGCCAAAGCGATTAGGCTGTGCTTGGAGTGTATCGGAATTGGATAAAAGAGAAAACACTGCGTCGCATGTTTTGGCCCGATTTCGCGGATTCATTCAGGCGGCGGCAACACTTATTACCAACATTCACCTGCCTAACTTTGCCAAGGGCAGCATCTATCAGGGCGTGGGAAAAACAGTCTGCGTACCCGGGCTTAACTGCTATTCGTGCCCTGCGGCAACGGGTGCGTGCCCCATCGGGTCGTTTCAATCGGTGGTGGGTTCATCTAGGTTTAACTTCTCCTACTACGTTACCGGTACGCTCATTCTGATCGGCGTGCTGCTGGGTCGCTTTGTGTGCGGTTTTTTGTGCCCGTTTGGCTGGCTACAAGAGCTGCTGCACAAGATTCCCGGCAAAAAGTTCTCCACGAAAAAGCTTAAGCCGCTCACGTACATCAAGTACGTCGTGCTGCTGTTTGCTGTGGTATTGCTGCCTGTGCTGGTGGTCAATGATCTGGGGATGGGAGATCCGTTCTTTTGCAAGTACATCTGTCCACAGGGTGTGCTCGAGGGCGCCATTCCGCTGGCCATCGCCAACGCCGGCATTCGATCTGCGCTGGGACATCTCTTTACTTGGAAACTTGCCGTTCTCATTGCCGTGGTAGTGCTGAGTGTTTTGTTCTACCGCCCCTTCTGCAAATGGATTTGTCCACTCGGTGCATTCTATGCGCTTATGAATAGGGTGTCCCTACTGGGGATTCGGGTTGACGCATGCAAATGTGTCTCGTGCGGCAAGTGCTCAAAGGTTTGTCAGATGGACGTTGATGTGGTCCGCGCACCCAATCATGCCGAATGCATCCGGTGCGGAAAGTGCATCGGGGCCTGTCCCGTCGATGCCATTAGCTATCGCTATGGCCTGGATGTGTCGGCGGAAAAGCTCCCCTTGACCGCCGATAAAAAGTAAACAAGCTTCGACAAAACGGAGGAACGACTATGAAGCTTTCTAAGATTGCGGCCCTGTTTATGGTGCCGGTGCTGGCCTTGTGTCTTGTGGCGTGCTCGGCACCTGGCGGCAATGAGAGCGAATCTGCGAGCTCCGATCCTAAGATCGCAGAACTCACTGCGCAGAAGCCGGCCAATGCCGACGAGGCCGCCGAGCTGTATGCGAAGCTCATGCAGAAGGAGAACGAGATCTTTTCGAGTGATAACGCGCTGTGGGAAAAGGTATTCAATGCGGCAAATAAAGACTCGGCAATGATTGAGGACGGCAGCAATTACGGCGATTTCCTGCTCAAGACCATCGACGGCGCCAAGGATGAGTTCACGGCGGATGAGCTCAAGACGCTCAAGGCCGGTGCACAGCAGATCAAGGAGATCGAGGACAAGCTCGAGAGCCTGGAGAAGGAGTTCCCCGGCTGCGGAAGCACGCCGAGTGCAGGCGAGAGCGTCGACGCTTCGACCGCTGGCATGACGGCTGGTGCCAATGCTTCGAACGAGGCGACGAAGTTCCCCAGCTTTACGGGCAAGGACCTGGATGGCAACGACGTGAACAGCGACGAGCTGTTCTCTAAGAACAAGGTCACCGTCATGAACTTCTGGTTCACTACTTGCAAGCCGTGCGTGGGCGAGCTGGGCGATCTTGAGAAACTGAATCAGGAGCTTGCCAAGAAGGGCGGCCAGGTCGTGGGCGTCAATTCCTTTACGCTCGATGGCAACAAGGGCGAGATTGCAGATGCCAAGGACGTGCTGAGCAAGAAGGGCGTGACGTATAAGAACATCTGGTTCAAGTCGGATAGCGAGGCCGGTAAGTTCACGTCAAATTTGTTCTCGTTCCCGACAACGTATGTCATCGATCAGAATGGCAACATCGTAGGGGAGCCCATCGTGGGAGCCATCAGCTCCGCCGAGCAGCGCGCTGCACTCAACAAACTTATCGACCAGGCGATTGCGAATAGCGAGCAGTAAAAAACACGTAAAGCATCGCGAGGATCGTGTGTCGCTGTGCGGAGTAGTCCGCTGCCTTTCAAGATAATCTCCACCATATAGAGGCCCCACTTGGGGCCTCTTTTTTGGGCGCCGTTCCGTTCGTTTTTTGGCGCGGTTCCCTACATTCCTCACTGGTGTCGGTGAAAAATGGGGATAGAGTAGGACAAACGCGTCGAATACGAACGGCGGGGGAGAGTGGGCGAGTGCGCCCGCGTGGGAGAGGTTGCCGTCCATGTTGGAGCTCAAAGGTATTTGCAAAAGATACGTTACGCAGTCGTTTACGCAGGTGGCGCTCGACAGCGTAAGCCTGTCTTTTCGCGATAACGAGTTCGTGGCCATTCTGGGTCCCTCGGGCTCGGGTAAAACCACGATGCTCAACGTTATCGGCGGACTCGACCACTTTGACTCGGGCGACCTGCTGATCGACGGTATTTCGACCAAGGACTTTCACGATCGCGATTGGGATGCCTACCGCAACAACCGCATCGGCTTTGTGTTCCAAAGCTATAACCTCATTCCGCATCAGACCATTTTGGAAAACGTGGAGCTGGCGCTCACGCTCACGGGCGTGGGCCATACCGAGCGCCGCGAGCGTGCGCGCAAGGCGTTGGAGAAAGTCGGCCTGGGCGAGCACGTTAACAAGCGCCCGAGCCAGCTTTCGGGCGGGCAGATGCAGCGCGTGGCCATCGCCCGCGCCCTGATCAACGATCCCGAGATCGTGCTGGCAGACGAGCCGACCGGCGCTTTGGATTCAACGACATCCGTACAGGTCATGGATCTGCTCAAAGACGTGGCGCGCGACCGCCTGGTTATTATGGTCACGCACAATCCCGAGCTGGCGTACCAATACGCCACGCGCATCGTCAACCTGGCGGACGGCAAGATCACCGACGATTCCGACCCTTTCGATGTCGCTGACGCCACGCGCCGCGAGGCCAAGCCTACGCGCAAAACCTCGATGAGCTTTGTGACGGCGCTGGGGCTTTCTGCCCGCAACCTTATGACCAAGAAGGGTCGCACGGCCATGACGGCCTTTGCGGGCTCGATTGGCATTATCGGCATTGCGGCGATTCTGGCGCTGTCCAACGGCGTAAACGGCTACATCAAAAAGGTCGAGGAGGATACGCTTTCGAGCTACCCGCTCACCATTTCCAAGCAGGATTACGACCTGTCGTCCATGATGGGCGGACAGGGGGCTGCGGATGACGAGGCGTCCAACGGCGAGGATTTATCCGACGGTACTGGTGGCAAAGCTAAGGGAACCGATAAAATTCCCGTGGTCA
>CABUTH010000165.1 GCA_902494465.1 uncultured Collinsella sp. | reverse complement strand
CCGCGCGCAGTTTCGCAGCGCAGCGAGAATGTTTGAGCACGGGATGATATATAGGCGGCCAGCCCCAGGGACTACTTGTTCTTGGCTCGTTTTGCCCGGGTGCCGTGGGCCAGGGAGGGGCGTCTTCGCTGATAATTGCTTTGTTGGAAGAGCTGCTTTTATTGCGGCTCTTTCTTTGGTTTTGGGTATATTTGTTCTTGTTGAATTGTTATTGCGGATGGGCTGGGTATTTGGCTTTCCGCTGTTATTTGTAGCCGTCTCGGCTTTGGTTGAGGGGAGACGTTCTTTATGCGTATTGTGTTTATGGGTACGCCTGATTTCGCGGTGCCTTCGCTGACTTCGCTTGTTGAGGCTGGTAATGAGATTGCGCTCGTAATTACTCGTCCCGATGCTGTTCGTGGGCGTGGTAAGAAGCTTGAGCCTTCTCCTGTTAAGGCTAAGGCGCTTGAGCTTGGTCTGCCTGTTGTTGAGGCCAATCGTATGACCCTGGAAGTTATTGATCAGCTCAAGGCTGCTGATGCTGATATTTTCTGTGTGGCAGCCTATGGTTGCATTTTGCCCGATGAGGTGCTGCATATGGCGCCGCTTGGTATTGTGAATGTTCATGCTTCGCTGCTGCCTCGTTGGCGTGGGGCTGCTCCTATTCAGCGTGCGATTCTCGCTGGTGATGAGGTTGCTGGCGTTTCTATCATGCGCATCGGGCACGGCGTGGATACTGGTGCTTATTGTGCTCAGGCTTCCACGTCGGTTGCCTGTAAGCATGCTGAGGCGCTGACCATGGAGCTTGGTGAGCTTGGCGGTAAACTGCTTGCCGATACGCTTCCTTCTCTTGCCGATGGCACCGCCGTGTGGACTGAACAGGATGAGGCGCTCGTTACCCATGCTGCCAAGATTTCTAAGCAGGAGATGCGCCTGGATCCGCATATGGCGGCGCTTGATTGTGTGCGTCATGTGCTGGCCTCGTCCGATACCGCGCCTGCTCGTTGCGTGATTGCCGGCAAGACTGTGCGTGTGCTCGATGCTGCGCCGGCTGATGTGTCGCTCGGCGAGGGTCAGGTTCTCGTTAAGGCCAAGCGTGTTTACCTGGGCCTTTCTGACGCCTCGGTTGAACTGCTCGAGGTTAAGCCTGATGGCAAGCGTGCCATGTCTGCTTCTGCCTGGGCCGCCGGCCTGCAGGGTGCCGATCTTTCGTGGGGTGTTTTGTCATGAGCAAGCTGTCTCCCGCGCGCAAGCTTGCGCTCGATGTGTTGATGGAGGCCGATCGCCGCGGTATGTACGCGCGTGACGTGCTGTCCTCTCGCGCATCGGCCAAGGCTATTGACCAGCGCGATTCTGCTTTTGCCGCTCGTTTGGCACTTGGAGTTGCAGCCACCCAGGGTATTTTGGACGAGCTGCTCGATCAGTTTCTCGATAAGCCTAAAAAGGTTGCGCCGCGTGTTCGCATGGCGCTTCGTATCTCGGCCTTCGAGATGCTCTATCTGCATACGCCTGGCCGCGTTGCCGTAAGTCAGGGTGTTGAGCTGGTCCGCTGCGGCGCTAAGTCCGCCGCTGGCTTGGCCAATGCCGTACTGCATAAGGTTGCGGACAATGTTGAGGACTTTGCCACGGCGTCCGATGTGGATGAGTCTGAGCGACGCTTGGTTCGTCTGTCGCGCCTGATGGGTCTTCCTCGCTGGCTGTGCGCTCGCATTATGGCGTCGTTTGACACGCCAGAGGGTGCGCTTAACTTTGCCGGCAATCTGGCCCCCGCGCCGCTGGCCCTGTATGAGAACGCCTTTGTGACTAAGCCCGATCCGTATATCTCGCAGCTCGTCGCGCCTGTCTTCCCGGGCTGCCATGCCCCGGTAGATGCCCAGGTTACCGTTGCTTCGGGTGTGTTTGACCGTGCTGCCGCGGTGGCATCTGATCTCAACGCGCAGCTTATCGCAACAGCCGCCACCCGCCCTGGAAGCTGCCTTGAGATTGGTGCCGGTCGTGGCACCAAGACCTATGTGATGATGTGCCAGGCCAAGCGTGCGGGCTATGAGCGTCAGCATACGGCACTTGATCTTCATGACCGTAAGTGCGATCTGAATCTCGCTCGCCTGCATAAGGCCGGTATTCAGGGCGTTCGTACGGTTTCGGGTGATGCCTGCGAGCTTGATGAGGTGCTCACATCGTTTGATGCCATGCTTGGCGAGCCGGTTAAGTTCGACACGGTCTTTATCGATGCGCCGTGCTCTGGCACCGGAACCATGCGTCGTCATCCCGAGATTCCGTGGCGCCTAACCGAAAAGGATGTGACGGTTGAGCTGCCCAAGTTGCAGCTGACGATGCTCAAGGAGGCTGCTGCGCGCGTGGCTGCCGGCGGTGAGCTCATCTATGCAACGTGCTCGGTCTTCGACGAGGAGAACACGCAGGTCGTGGACGCGTTCCTTGCTTCTCCCGAGGGTGCTGGCTTTAGCGTGGCACCGCTTTCCGAAGCACAGATTCTGCAACTCCCCGAGTTCGATCAGGCCAAGAAGCTCGTATCCGTACGCCAGAACGAACGAGGCCTCTTCCAAAGCGTGCCGGTAAACGCCGACTCCTACGACGGCCACTTCTGCGCCAGGCTGGTCCGCAAGTAACGACTAAGTTGCGGTGAAATAGGGATTGAATAGCGGCTTCTGCCCGCCAAACAGTCCTTATTTCACCGCAACTCATTAGGAAACTTGGGTAGCTAAAGAAGCAGCCCCGCGATCGGTGTCGGTCGCGGGGCTGTTTGGTTCCTAGTGGTTATGCGGGCAGTTGGCGCAGCAGCCGCTGGTGGCGTTGGTGCTGGAACCACCGCTTCGCTGGTCGGTGTTGTAGAAGCCGCTGCCCTCAAACTTGATGCCGCTGGCCGAGAACGTTTTTGTCGCCGGAGCGCCGCAGCTCGGGCACACGACCTCGGGGGTCTCGGACATGGGATGCTCAACCTCAAACACGTTGCCGCAGCTCGAGCACTTGTAATCGTAGCGCGCCATAATACTTCCTTTTCAGCACAAAGCGGGCAGATCGCTCTGCCCGCATAAATTCAAACGTTTGTAACTGTACCCTATATCGGGGGTTTTATCACGCTTCGCCCCAGAATCTATGGGTGTTGCGCAGGAGCTGTGCAGTTTTGACCTCGGCGGCCGCAACGTCGGCCTCATCGGCCTGCCAGGTCCAGTTGCCCGTGGCGACACCCGGCACGTTCATGCGCGCATCGTCGCCTAGTCCTAGGACATCCTGCAGCGGCATCATCACTAGGGGAGCGTCGCTTGCCAGCGCGTCGCCCATAAGCTTGGCCGCCACCTCAACACCGCTCGGCTCGTCGCCGCCCGCGAAGGAGCGCGTGCACCAACCGGCGAGCGTCGACGTGTCGTGCGTCGAGGTGTACAGGATCTTGCCCGGCGTGGGATACACGCCGTTGCGGACGTCGTAATCGCTAAACTCCAGCACGTCCATACCGGGGAAGCCGCAGGTCGAAGCCATGGCGCGAACGCCAGGCGTAAGGTAGCCTAGGTCCTCGGCGATAAAGTTGAGCGGCCCCAGCTCGTCGTAGGCAGTCTGGAACAGGTCCTTGCCCGGACCCGCCAGCCAGCGGCCGTCAGCGCAGGCCTTACCTGCGGGAATGCTAAAGTAGCTGTGGAATCCCAGGAAGTGGTCCAGGCGCACACGGTCGTACAGCGAGAATGCGCGGCGCAGACGGTCCATCCACCAGCGGTAGCCGTTCTCCTTCATGTGATCCCAGCGGAAGGTGGGGTTGCCCCACACCTGGCCCTCGGGCGCAAAATTGTCGGGCGGCGCGCCAGAAATCTCAATCGCCTTGCCGGTATCGGACAGCCAGAAGTTCTCGGGCTCGCTCCATGCATCGGCCGAATCGTCCGAAACGTACATAGGAATGTCGCCGATAACCTCGATACCCTTCTTGTGCGCATAGTTCATGAGCTCGCACCAGGCCAGGTCAAAGCGGTACTGCATGTACGCCTGAAGCTCTGCCTCGTCGTGGAAACGCGTGTCGTCAATCAGATGCTCGTTGTAGCGCGCGACATCGGCCGGCCAATCGTGACGCGATTCGCCTTCAAAGTGCTTCTTGACGGCCATGTAGACGCAGTACTTCTCGAGCCAATCGGCGTTGCGATGCTTAAACGCCGTGTAGAGCGGGTCTGCATCCTCGCCGCCTCGGGCCTTCCAAGTCTCAAAGTCTGCCGCCAGCTCCTCCTGGCTTTCGGGCAGCAGGTCAATATTGCCCGCAAAGGCCGAAGGCCCAGCGTAAGGGGAGCGGAAGAAGTCCGTCGGGTTGACAGGCAGCACCTGCCAGTAGCGCATGCCCATAGCGGCCAGATGGTCGATAAAGCGACGCGTGGGCGCACCGATAGTACCTGGCTT
>CABUTH010000164.1 GCA_902494465.1 uncultured Collinsella sp. | reverse complement strand
GTCTTGGGGCTTGCTGCCGTTGCGCTTGGCGCTCGCCTGCTTGGGCGGGATGCCACCGCTTTTGAGGATCTGCACCTCGCGGTCGGTGAGCTCGCGCCACGCGCCCTTGGCCACGTCCTTGAGCTCCAGGCCGGCAAAGTTGCAGCGGTGCAGACGGATTACCGGATGGTGAATCTTGCTCAGCATGCGCTTGACCTGGTTCTTGCGTCCCTCGCGGATGATGACCTCCACGGCGGTGGTGCCGGGCTTGATGCCTTGCGGAGCCACGGCCTCGGCCTCGCGCGCGTTTATGACGCGGCAGATCGCCGGCTGGCACAGGCCGTCGTCGAGCTCGATGCCGCGACGGAGCGGCGTGAGGTCGCGGTCGGTCAGCTGCCCGTCCACGAGTGCCTGGTAGGTCTTATAGACATGCTTGCTGGGGTGCAGCAGGTCCTGCGACAGGTCGCCGTCGGTGGTAAAGAGCAAAAGGCCCGTGGTGTCGCGGTCCAGACGACCCACCGGGAAGAGCCCCGGAAAGCGGTCGCGCGGGACCAGGTCGGCCACGCAAGGGCGCTCCTGTGGATCGCTCATGGTGGTGAGGTAGCCGGTCGGCTTGTAGAGCATCAGGTACACGGCGCCCTGGTTGAGCTTGACGGGCATGCCGTCGACCTCGATATGGTCGCGGTCAACATCGACCTTGGTGCCCAGCTCGGTCGCGACCTGGCCGTTGACGGTCACGCGGCCGGCGGTCATCAGGTCCTCTGAGCCGCGGCGGCTTGCCACGCCCGCGCGTGCCAAAAAGCGCTGCAGGCGCATGGTGTGCGGATAGACGGGCCGGGCGTCGGCTGCGGGTACTGCGTTGCCCATGGCGCGCGTCTCCCCCACTTCGTTAGTCCTCGTCATGCAAATCCTCCGAGGTCTCGTCGACGACCAGGGTCTCCAAGTCCTCGACTGCCTCAACATCTTCAACATCGTTATCGAGTAGTTCGCGCTCTTCGTCCAGGTCCTCGGCCTGCTCCTCGAGCGTGGACTGAATACTGCGGCCGCTCAGGCGCTCGCGGATAAACTGACGCGACTGCTCGTCGGGGGCAAACTGCTCCAGGTCGGGCAGGTCGCGGGTGGAGCGCAGGCCGAACTTTTCCAAGAAGGCGTTGGTCGTGCCGTAAATGATGGCCTGACCGCGCTGGGGGTCACGGCCGAGCTCGCGCACCAGACCCTTGTCCACGAGCGACGCGATGACGCCGTCGGAGTTGACGCCGCGGATGCCCTTGACCACCTCGAGCGTTACGGGCTGGTGGTATGCGATAACGGCCAGGGTTTCGAGCGCCGCCTGGGACAGCTTTTGTGTGTCCCAGCTCAACACATAGGCCTCGACCACGTCGTGGTAAGCGGGGTGCGTGAACAGGCGCCAGCCGCCGGCGACCTCGCGCAGCTGAAAGCCGCGGTTGGCCTCCTCGTACTCAACCTTGAGCTCGGCGAGCAGCGATGCGCACTCGCCGGGGGCGATATCCAGTGCGCCGGCCAGCGCGGGCGCACTCACCGGGTCGCTCGACACCAGCAGCAGCGCCTCGAGGGCGCCTTTGAGGCTGTTTGCCTCCAGCGTGGAAAGGGTTGACATGGTTGCGGCTCCTATTCGGTGAGCTCGGGGCCCTCGCCGGGCACGTAGGCCTCGGCCCCCTCGACTCGGTTGATGCTGATGGTTCCGAAGATCTCGTCCTGGCTCAGCGTGAGCGAGCCGCGCTTGGCAAGCTCAAGCATGGCCAGGAAGGTGACGACGAGCTGCTCGGTGGTAGCGTCGCCGTCCAGTAGCTCGCGGAAGGTGCAGGTTTGGTGCGCCATGGTAAAGCGGTCGACCGAGGCCACCGTCAGGTCGAGCGGTACGCGATGCGGCGCCACATGCTCGGCTTCCAGCAGGAAGGTCTGGCGCTTGCCGTCCAGGTCGGCGCAGATGACGGCCAGGCCGCGCAGCGTGATGCCGGCAAGATAGTCGGGCATAAGGCCTAGGAACTCGGGGTCGGGGCCGGCCACGCGCGGATGCATGCGGCTTTCGGCCTGCATGCGCGCACCGAGGGCCGCAGCCGCGCCTTTAAACTGCTTGTAGGCAATCAGGCGCTGGATCAGGACCTCACGCAGCGCGTCGCCGTCAAGCGTGCTGAGCTCCTCAAGGTCTTCGTCGAACTCGTCATCGTCGTCATCGACTTTGCGCGGGGCCTCCTGCGGCACCAGAGAGGCGGCCTTGATATCCAAAAGGGTTGCCGCGACCAGCAAAAAGTCGCTCGCCACGTCCAGGTCCAGCGCCTCGATGCGCTCGGCCTCGGCCAGGTATTGCTCGGCCACCTCGCTGATCGAGATGGCGCCGATATCAACTTTTTGGCGGGTTACCAGCTGCAGCAGCAGGTCGAACGGTCCGCTGTAGACCTGCGTCGACACGCGATACGACATCTTCGACCTCCTTTGACGGCGCCTTCGCGGCGCGGTTTGAGTGCATGTTACGACCGTTTTGCACGGTCGACCTGTAAGTTTACCTTAGATGCCGGCGATTGCGAAGTTGAGCAGCTGCTCAGCGAGCGGATACACGGTAACGTCGAAATAGCGGTCGATTACATCGATGCCGGTCCACATGGGCAGCAGGTACAGCACCAGGATGAGGATGGGCATAGCGTATTGCTGCAGACGGTAATAGTTGTTGAGCGCCTTGCCCTTGAGGAAGGGCACGATGATCGATGAGCCATCGAGCGGCGGGATCGGGATGAGGTTGAAGAACGCGAGCGACAGGTTGACCACGATAAAGGTGGCTCCGAAGTTCATGATCTGTGACGCCAGGGCAAAGGACATGCTGGTGTAGAGGCTGCCATAGGCTAGGCGCATGAGGACCGCGGCAAGACAGGCGAGCGCGATGTTCGATGCGGGGCCGGCAACGCTCACCAGGACCTCGTCGCGCTTGGGGTGCTTGAGGTTGTTGAGGTAGACAGGCACCGGCTTGGCAAAGGCGAACACCGGGCCTCCGGCGGCGAGCATCAGCAGCGGCAGGAGAATGGTACCGAATGGGTCGATATGGTTGAGCGGGTTGAGCGAGACACGACCGCGCGAACGGGCCGTCTTATCGCCGAGTGCCCAGGCCGCGGCGGCGTGCGCGCTCTCGTGGATGACGATGCCCACAATGACGGCGACGGCGCTGGCGAGCAGGTTCATGATGTAGCTGCTGGACATGGCGCTCCCCTAGCGGACGCGGCGCGAAGCGCGCGTGAGCAGGTAGTCAATTACAAACAGAATGACGGCGACGATAGCATAATCCAGGCGGAACACACCGCCAAAGGGCGACGTGATGACGCCGTAGCCGGCGATGGCGTTCGGCAGCGCGCGCGAAAGCTCAACGACAAAGCCCACGATCTGCAGCTTGGCGGTGAGGCCGCTAAAGCACAGCAGCACGGTCATCGCACTCATAAAAATGCCGCAGATGCGACAGGCGATGGCGATGATGCTCATCGCCACGGCAGCGGCCTTACGAGAGTTCACGTGCGGTCTCCTCTTCGATCTGGGTGGAAAGCTCCAGCCATTCGTCCTCGAGCTTGGGCAGCTCTTGCTTAAGGCCGTTATATTCCCCCAGCGCGGCGTTGAACTTGTCCTGATCGGCATAAAGCTCTTCGCTTGCCATCAATTCCATAAGCTCGTCATAGCGGGCTCGCTTTTTATCGAGCTCCGTCTCGATCTTCTTGAGCTGGTTGCGCACGCCCTTGACCTTTTTGTTGAGCGCGGCACGGGCCTGAGCCTCGGCACGCTTTTGCTCCTTGGTCTTTTTGCCCTCGGCGGGCTTGGGTGCTACGACGGGGGTGTTGGCCTGGGCGGCGCAGGCGGGCTTGCCCGCCGCCGGCGCACTCTCCCCTGTCGCCTCGGCGGCGGCGCGGGCCGCGAGGTCCTCGCGCTTGTAGAGGTAGTAGTCGTAGTCGCCGTCGTAGACCGTGACGTTACCATCGCGGATGTCGATTACGCGATTGGCCACGGCACGTACCAGGTGCTCGTCGTGGCTGATCAGCACGATGGTGCCGGGGAAGCTTTGCAGGGCATTCTCGAGCATGTCCACCGAGTCGATGTCTAGGTGGTTGGTGGGCTCGTCCAGGCACAGGAGTGCCTCGGGGGCCACGAGCATCTTTGCCAGGGCCAGACGCGCCTTTTCGCCACCGGAGAGGACGCGAACCTGCTTCTCGATGGAATCGTTGTCGCTAAACAGGAAGGCGCCCAGCAGGCTGCGCTGCTGCGGCACGGTCCACTTGGGCGTAACGGTGTCGATCTCTTGCAGGACGGTATTGGACTCGGTCATGCCCTCGAGCGCGTGCTGGGCGTAATAGGCCACGCCCACGTTGGTTCCCAGGTCCCGGGTTCCGGTGGTGGGCGGCTCCAGTCCGGCGATAATCTTCATGAGCGTGGACTTGCCGGCGCCGTTGGGGCCGACGAGTG
>CABUTH010000163.1 GCA_902494465.1 uncultured Collinsella sp. | reverse complement strand
CCTTCCGCGGCAAGCCTTCTGTGACTGCCGATGGCATCAAGAAGATCATCGCCTGCAATATCGGTAACCCCGATGACGTGCCCAACGCGCTCGATCATGACGCCGAGGCTATCGGCCTGTTCCGTTCCGAGTTCCTGTTCATGGACTCCGCCGAGCTTCCTTCCGAGGAGGAGCAGTTCAACGCCTACCGTAAGGTCGCCAGCGCGCTCAAGGGCGCTCCGGTCATCATCCGCACGCTCGATGTGGGCGGCGACAAGGAGATTCCGTACCTGCACATGGTCAAGGAAGAGAACCCCTTCATGGGCTTCCGCGCCGTGCGTTACTGCCTGGCCAACCCCGACCAGTACAAGGTCCAGCTCCGCGCCCTGCTGCGCGCTAGCGCCTTCGGTGACGTCAAGATCATGATCCCGCTCGTCACCTGTGTCGAGGAGGTCTTGGCTGTCAAGGAGCTTGTCGAGCAGTGCAAGGCCGAGCTGACCGAAGAGGGCCGCAAGTTCAACGAGAACATCGAGGTCGGCATCATGGTCGAGACGCCTGCCGCCTCGCTGCTCGCCGACCGCCTGGCCGAGGTCGCCGACTTCTTCTCCATCGGCACCAACGACCTGATCGGCTACACCATGTGCGCCGACCGTGGTAACGACACCATCTCCAACCTGTACCAGGTTTACTATCCCGCCGTGCTCCGCTCGCTCAAGAACATCATCGAGAGCGGCGTGAAGGCCGGCATCATGGTCGGTATGTGCGGCGAGGCTGCTGCCGATCCGCTGCTCGAGCCGCTGCTGATCAGCTGGGGCCTGGAGGAGTTCTCGATGAGCGCTCCGTCCATCCTGCGCGCCCGTAAGACCATCAGCCTGTGGACCAAGGCCGAGTGCGACGAGCTCGCCGAGAAGGCGCTCGCCTGCAACACCGCTGCCGAGGTCAAGGCACTGCTCGAGTCCGCAGCTCGCTAATTTGGTATCAGAGGTAACCGCGTGGTTGGAATGGGCCGGCCACGCGGCCCTCACATATACAGGGGGTACTGTAAATGTTCTACACGCTAACCGCTAACCCGGCTGTCGACATGACGGTTTCGAGCTCTCCGCTCGAGCCCGACGAGAACGTCCGCACCGGCTCGGCCAGCTACACGGCTAACGGCAAGGGCCTCGACGTGTCCTTCGCCTTTAAGAAGATGGGCGTCGACACCGTCGCGCTCGGCTTCTTCGCCGGCTTCACGGGCAAGTTCATCGTCGAGGAGGTCATGAACCTGGGTTGCCTCTGCCGCCCGGTCTGGACCGACGGTATCACGCGCATCAACACCTACGTCAACGATGGTCAGCACGAGTACGGCATCCTGAACCCGGGTGCTCCGATCACGCCGCAGCACCAGGAGGAGCTCTACAACATCCTGGACACCGCGGGCGACCTTGAGTGCCTGATCGTCTCCGGCTCCGTGCCTCCCAAAGCTACGCCCGACTTCCTGGCTCAGGTCATGGAGCACGCTCAGGCCCGTGGCGCCGATGTCGTCCTGGACCTGTCCTCCGACAAGCTCAAGGAGCTCGCTCATAAGAAGCCGCTGCTCATCAAGCCGAACCATCACGAGATGAAGGCTATCTTCGGCGTGCCGGTCGACACCGACGACGAGGTCCGCGTTGCCATGAAGCTGGCTCACGAGGCCGGCGTCCAGAACGTGCTGCTCACCCGTGGTAGCCGCGGTGACGCCTACTTCTCCAACGGCGAGGACATCTGGTATGCCAAGCGTGAGTTCAACATCAAGCTGGTCTCTTCCGTCTGCGCCGGCGACTGCACCCTCGCTGCGTTCCTGCACAAGTGGTACAGGGATCGCGACAACGTCGAGGAGGCCATGAAGCTCGCTATGGCCACCGGCGCCAACGTTGCCGAGTCCGTCGGCATCGGCGACTTCGGTCACGTCGATGAGTACAGCAAGCGCGTTGCTGTCCGTAAGCTCGATCGTCAGTAATCGAAACGCGACATATTCGTGCGCTTGCGGCGCCCCGGTTTCGGCCGGGGCGCTTTTTTGTTCCGCCATGGTGGAGATGCATCCTGCCGTACTTCATCGCTTCCACACCGTTCACCGAGTTGTTGTAGCCTTTTGTCGATGCGTGGAATATACTTTCATTAACACGTTGCTTCGTGAAAGGAACATTCATGATTTATACGCTCACTGCAAATCCAGCCATTGACTACAACATCGCCTGCGACGGTCTTGCTGCCAACACCGTCACGCGTACCCGCAACGCCGTCTACACGCCCAACGGCAAGGGCCTCAACGTCTCGTTTACGCTTGATCACTACGGTGTCGACACCACGATCCTGGGCTTCTTCGCCGGTTTCTCAGGCGAGTTTATCGTTAAGGGCGCCGAGGCCCTGGGCGTGCCCGTCAAGCCCGTGTGGACCGACGGCATCACGCGCGTCAACGTCTTCCTCAACGCCGGCCCCGACACCGAGTACAACATGGTCAACGCCGGTGCCGCCATCAACGAGGCCAACGAGCAGGAGATGTTTGAGCTGATCGATTCGCTCGCAGACATGACGTGCCTGGTCATCAGCGGCTCGCTGCCCCCCAACACCTCCGAGGGTTTCCTTGCCGAGGTGCTTCGCCGTGTTAAGGCAAAGGGCGCCGAGTTCGTGCTCGATATCTCGAGCCATCAGTTGGCCGACCTCATTGCCATGGAGCCGTTGCTCATTAAGCCCAACGACGACGAGCTGCTCGACATCTTTGGCATTAAGGTGAGCGGCGGCGACGATGAGTCCGTTAAGGCTGCCATGGCTGAGCTGCATGCCAAGGGCGCCAAGAACGTGTTGCTGACCCTCGGCGGTGCCGGTGCATACTTCTCCAACGGGGAGCACATCTGGTTTGCCAACCGCACCTTCGACGTCAAGCTGCTGTCGACGGTCTGCGCCGGCGATTCCTCGCTGGCCGCCTTCCTGTCCGTGTGGCACGACGCTCCCGAGCGCGTCGAGGACGCCCTGCGCCTCTCGATGGCCACCGGCGCCAATGTGGTCGAGTGCCCGGGCCTGGGCGACTTTGCCAAGGTCGATGAGTATCAGAAGGGCATTGCCATCCGTCAGGTCTGCTAGCGCAACGTACGGGCCTTGGTTTCTTGCTTTGTTGAGCACCCGTCTCGGATTACCGAGGCGGGTGTTTTTTCATTTTGGTAGCCGAGGCCTTGGCACTCAATCACGCGAGATGTGGGTTCGCGTGTGCGCCCGCTCTCGTTTATTGCTAGACTTCTTGGGAACCATCAATCGATACGCCCGCAAGTGCAGGAGGCCACAGGAATGTGCAATGTTTCGCTTAACGCTACGCAGCCGTCAGCCGCCTCTCTGCGCGTGCTGAGCGCTCTTGAGACTGCTGGCCTTGAGGCCTGGTACGTGGGCGGTTGGGTGCGTGATGCCCTGATGGGATGCCCCAGCCACGATGTTGACATGTGCTGCAGCGGCTTGTGGCAGGAGTCCAAGGCGGCACTCGAGGCCGCCGACATTGCGGTGGTTGAGTCGGGCATTAAATTTGGCGGCATCACCGCCATTTGCGATGGTGAACGCATCGAGGTCACGACGTATCGCCTGGACGGCTTTTACACCGATGGCCGCCATCCCCAGAGCGTGGAGCGCGCCGCTTCGCTTGAGGATGATTTGGCGCGCCGCGACTTTACCGTCAATGCTATGGCGTGGCATCCCGAGCGCGGCCTTGTCGACCGCTACGACGGCCAGGGCGACCTAGACCGCAAGCTGATTCGCGCTGTCGGCGATCCCAAGCGTCGCTTTAACGAGGACGCCCTGCGCATGTTGCGTGCGGTGCGCTTTGCCTGCCGCCTGGACTTTATGATTGAGCCCGAGACTAAGCGCGCGCTTGCCGAGCGCGCGCCGCTGCTCGACGCCGTGGCGCGCGAGCGTGTGGGTATTGAGCTCGAGGGCATTCTTTCGACCGGTCATGGGGGAGACGCGATGCTGCGCTACCCCGAGCTCATCTGTGCCTCTGTGCCTGAGCTGGCAGCGGGTCGCGGCTTTGATCAGCGCAGTGTCTATCATGCGTTTAACGTCTACGAGCATATCGCCCGTGTGCTGACGGTGGCAGGGGAGCTTGCGCTGTGCGACGGCGTCGCGCCCTCGTCGAGCCTTATGTGGGCGGCGTTTTTGCACGATGTGTCCAAGCCCGAGTGTTTCACGGTCGATCACGCCGGCAGCGGACACTTCTACGGTCATCCCGAGCTCGGCGCCAAGAAGGCGCGCGTCATTATGGATCGCCTGGCGCTCTCGCACGACCTGGTGCGCGACGTGTGCCTGCTCATCAAATATCACGACAAGCCGCTGCGCCCCGAGCGCTCCTGCCTGCTCAATATGATGCGCGCGCTTTCGGGCGAGGGCGTCGACACGCCGCGTTTGATGGACGAGCTCATGGATCTTAAGCGTGCCGACACGCTCGGCAAGGCCCCGTCGTGCT
>CABUTH010000162.1 GCA_902494465.1 uncultured Collinsella sp. | reverse complement strand
GAGTCTCATGACGGAGTCCTCTCAGCATACGTCCAAGCCCCAGGTCGAGGTTGAGGCCTCGGGCGGCGATGACAATAAGAGCGCACGCCGCGGCGCCATCTTTATCGGCGTCGTGCTGGTGGGTTATATCGTTTATCTGATTGTGACCGGTCAGATGGGACAGTTCTGGGCTGCCATGTCGAGCGTTCAGGCGCCGTGGCTCGTTGCTGCATGCTTTTGCATGTTCCTGTACCTGATCTTTGGCATCGTTGCCTATGCGATCGCCGTCTGGCTCGATCCTAATTCGCCCGTCGGCATTCGCGACCTTATCTCGGTCGAGGCGAGCGGTATCTTCTTTGGCAACCTGACGCCCATGATGATGGGCTCTACGCCCGCCCAGATTTACCGCCTGACCAAGGCGGGCCAAAATGTCGGCGAGGCCGGAGCCACGCAATTCACGCGCTTTATCGTGTATCAGTTTGGCCTCGTTGCCTGGGGCGCTATCCTACTGCTTGCTCGCATGCCGTTTTTCGCCGAGCGCTATGGCGACATGACGCTGCTGTGTGTCTTTAGCTTTGGTGGGCACTGCTGCATCTTGCTTGGCATCTTCGCCGTCGCGCTCATGCCTAAGACCGTCACGCGCGTCGCCCATTGCATCATCAATTGGCTCGAGCGCATTGGTGTCTCGGCCACTAAGATCGAGGGATGGCGCACGTTTGTCGATGGTGAGATCTACTCTTTCTCCGAGAAGTTCAAGCTTTCAGCCGGCCACTTTTCGTCCATGCTGCTCACGGTGGTCATCACCATGTTGCAGCTCGCGTTTTTCTACCTCGTGCCGTATTTCCTGATGCTTGCCTTTGGCCACCACGAAGTCGACTTTTTCTCGGTCATGGCCGCGAGCGCTTTTGTCCAGCTGCTGAGCTCTGCGGTTCCCTTGCCCGGTGGAACTGGTGGCGCTGAGGGCGGCTTTGCATTGTTCTTGGGTCATTTCTTTGGGTCGGCTTCGACCGCCGGCTATCTGCTGTGGCGCCTCATTACGTTTATTGCGCCGACCATTTTGGCTGCGCCCCTGTTGGGACTTAAGAGTGCCCACAACGAGAGCATCCATGCGCGCTGGGATCGCGTGATGCGCAAGCTCGGCCGCACGCCTCAGACGCCCTCTGCGCCCACTAAGCCGCACCCCACGAATGCTGATCCCAAGAAGCACGCTCAGAAGGCTTCTGGGACCGCTAAGCCGGCTCATAAAGCCTATGTGCGCCAGACAGGCGATGGTATTCGCGTATCTCCGTCGGCACTCAATAAGAAGAAGCACCCTAAGTCGCAGTAGGACAGTCGTGCGTTCTTCATGATGCGGGGCATATTTGTGTCGTATGGGGGATAATCCTCTTACGTAGATTATCTCTCATCTGTTGATGAATGCTCGCATATCGAAGGGACACGCCCATGGCAACCAGCAAACCGCGTCTTGACCGCCGCATTGTTCGCAGCCGTAATGCCATCCTTTCCGCTTTCGAGCGCCTGCTCATGGAAAAGCCGCTGGCAGACATTACAGTGAGTGCCATCGCACGCGAGGCCAATGTCGACCGCAAAACCTTCTACGTGCACTTTGGCACGGTTGACGGCCTGCTCGATGCCATTGCCGTCGATGTGGTGGAGATGATTGTCGACTCGGTCGAGAAAACGCTTGCCTCCATGGACGGCGACACCAACGAGCGCGCCCTGGGCGCGGCGGCGACCTTCTTTAAAACCGTTAACGAGGCACTGTGCAACAACCTGGTGCTCAATCGTCAGCTGATCGAGAACATTCCGCTCGATGATTTTATGGCTCGTCTTCGTGCGCCCCTCGAACACGAGATTGCCGAGCGCGATCTGCTGCCCCAAGGTCTCAAGGACGAGATGTTCGACTACTATCTGGCGTTTTTGCTGTCGGGTATTATCGGTATCTATCGCACGTGGGCGCTGTCTGACGGTTCGGTTCCTATCGAGCGCGTCTCTGAGGTCGCCAACGACCTGACTCTCAATGGCCTGTCGAGTCTGGAATCTCGCTTGGATTAGGCCTACTGCCGGCATATGTTCCCAAGCATCCCTTCAATAAGTTGCGGTGAAATAGTGTCTGTTTTTGCTTCTAGATAGCATATGGGGGTGCGGACGATTGGAAATCCTGTTCACGAGGTTCTCCGGCGCCTTGGAGACCTCGCCGGCGTAGGAGCTGTAGCCTGAGGATCCTTAAATGAAAGTCCAGTTTATCCTTCCCACTCCAATTGGGAATCCTCCGATGCGCCTTCGCACGCTCGCATGACCTCGATATCATGCGAGCGTGCGAACTCGACGAGCTCTGCGTTGCGGGCGTTTATGGTGCCGAAGGCGGCGGGGCACACGATAAGGAGCGCGCAGTGGACGAGGAGCTCTTTGGCGCGGGCTATGGTTTTATCCCCGATCGGCTCGAAGGCGCGCTCGGCCACGCATTCCGTCGCCAGGTCGCGCGCGAGCTCGCAGTCGATGTCCCCTTCGTGCAGAACGCCCGCGTAGAACGCCTTGCCCTGCCGAATGAGCTGGCGAAACACAGTCGACCCCGTACCTGCGCCGGCGATGACGAACGTGTGCGCATCGCCGTGTGGGCGCCCAATTTCCACGCTGCCGAAGCGCTCGTTGAAGGTGCCATGTTGAAGGCCGTAGAGCTCGCCAATTGTCTCGCGCGTGAATATGTCCTCGGGTGCGCCGGCGCGGAAGACCCGGCCGTCCTTCACGCAAATCACCTTGTCGGCGCTTTTCTGCGCGAGCTCGAGTTCGTGGATGGACATGATGACAGCCACATTCCGCGATTTCGCAAGGTGGCGAAGTATTCGCAGCAGGTCGATCTGGTAGCGGATATCGAGATACGACGTGGGCTCGTCGAGCACGAGCACACGCGGATCCTGCGCGATGGCGCGTGCGAGCATGACGCGCTGGCGTTGCCCGTCGCTTATCTGCATGAAGTCCCGCTCGGCGAGCTCTTCCACATGTGCGGTTTTCATGGCCTCGTCGACCCGACTATGGTCGTTGGGCGAGAGTGCGCCCATTCGTCCGGTGTAGGGATGCCTTCCCGCCTCTACGATATCGCGGCAGGTGAGGAGCTCGGTCCGGGGGCGATCTGTCAGCATAACGGCAAGGCTCCTTGCAAACTCCGCCGTCTTCCATCGGGAAATCTGCCGCCCGTCGAGCTTGACCGCGCCGGCAAGCGGTGCCAGATGGCGTGTGATGGTTTTCAAGATGGTCGACTTGCCCGAGCCGTTCGGCCCGATGAGCGCTACGACGTCGCCCGCGCTAACCTCTAAATCGACGCCTCCGACTACGACTTTCTTGTCGTAGCCCGCTGACAGGTCGGTTATGCGGAAAAGCGACACTCCGTCAGCCTGCGTTTCGACCGGGGCTTCGAGGTTCGACTCCGCTCGGAGGAGTCGTTCCGCGCGCAGTTCCGCACGAGCCGAAAGTGCCTTCTGGCGCTTTCGTGCGAGCTCAGGACTGTCTAAGCATGGAATGTTCCCTCCGAGCTTTTTGGGCCGCGGCACGAATTCCCCCATCTACCTCACCCGCTTCTTCAACATGAGCGCGATAACCACCGGAGCGCCGAAGATGGCGGTGACGGCGCTGATGGAAAGCTCGACGGGAGAGAACAGCGTGCGCGCGATCAAATCGCAGCCCGCGCAGAAGATGGCGCCTCCCAAGAAGCACGCAGGAATCACGCGGATGGGCTTCGACGACTTTAGCGCCGACTTCACGAGATGCGGAACCGCGATGCCTACGAACGACACCGGACCAGCGAACGCGGTCACGCAGGCGGAGAGCATGCTCGCTAGAAGGACGAGCACCACGCGGAAACGTTCGACGTTCACGCCGACGCTTTTCGCGTAGGCTTCTCCCAGCTGGAAGGCGGAAAGGGGCTTCGATATCGCGAATACGCATGCGCTCACGGTGATCACCACGACCGCGATGACCGCGATGTCGTCCCAGCTCGAACCCGAGAAGCTACCCAAAGACCAGTTGTGCAGGTTCACGATGGACTGGTCGTCGGCGAAGGCGATGAGGAAGTTCGTCGCCGCCGAGCAGATGTATCCCACCATGACGCCCGCCACGATGAGCATGGCCATGGAACTTATGCGCCGTGCGATGAGGAGCACGAAGCCGATGGTGATAAGCGAGCCCAGAAACGCTGCGGCCACCATGGCCGGCGAGGACATGGCCTGGTTCGCGCCTAGAAGTACGATCATCGTAAGCGCGACGACGAACTTTGCGCCCGAGGAGACGCCCAAGATGAACGGGTCGGCGATGGGGTTGTTGAAAAACGTCTGCAGCAGGAACCCGGAAAGCGAAAGTGCCCCGCCGAGAAGCACGGCTGAAAGCACGCGCGGCAGGCGAATCTCCCAGATGACCTGGCTTTCCATGGAATTTGCCGCGCCGCCCGAAAGGATGCCGGGGATGTGGTCTGCGGGCACGAGCACGCTCCAGATGCACAGGTTGGCCCCGACGAGCACGATG
>CABUTH010000161.1 GCA_902494465.1 uncultured Collinsella sp. | reverse complement strand
TCGTAAGCAGAAAAAGCAGGTCAAGGCCGAGCTCAAGCTCAGGCAGTTTGCTGCTACCGAGCTTTCCGACCAGCTTGCCGCCCTTCCCTGCGCCGCCGACCTGCCGCGCTTTATGGTCGACACGGTCGCCGGCGCCTATGCACCCGCCGATGCTCAGCTCATGATCGAAGGCTTTGGCGCCGCGGCCACACGCCCAGTCACACTGCGCGCCAACACGCTCAAGGCAACCGCCAAAGACATCGCCGCCGCACTCGACGAGGCCGGCATCGCGCACCAAACCGTTACCTGGTATCCGGACGCCTTCATCCTGCCCGAGGCCCAGGTTTCCGACCTGTGGGACCTCGACATCTACCGCGACGGCAAGATCTATCTGCAGAGCCTGTCATCCATGATGCCGCCGTTGGTCCTGGGCGCCCAGGCAGGCGAGGACATCCTGGACATGTGCGCGGCCCCCGGTGGCAAGACGACGCAGATCGCCGCCCTCACCCAGGGCCAGGCACACCTCACGGCCTGCGAGATGAGCATTCCCCGCGCCGAAAAGCTCGAAGCCAACCTCCACCGCCAAGGCGCAAAAAACGTGCCCGTCATGCGCATCGACGCACGCGAGCTCGACGAGTTCTTCCGCTTTGACCGCATCCTGCTCGACGCTCCCTGCACCGGCACAGGCACCGTCATCAGCGGCAACGAGAAGAGTCTGCGCGGCCTCACCGAGCAGTTGCTCGGCAAGTGCGCCCGCTCGCAGCGAGCACTTCTGGACCGCGCCATGGGAGCCCTCAAACCGGGCGGCACGCTCGTCTATTCGACTTGTTCGATTATGCCGCAGGAAAACGAGGACGCCCTGCAAGAGGCCCTCGACAAGCACATGGACTGCGAGCTTATCCCCCTCGATGGCACGCCGAGCGAAAGCGAAACGCGCCGTGCTCAGGAAGCTGGCGAAGAGCCGCGCGTCGAGAGCAACGCCCTCACCGTGGCCATCGCCGCCGGCCACGTCTCGTCCGTCGCCAACGGTATGCCCGGCACGCTGACCATTCCGCCCAGCCGCGACTTTGAGGGCTTCTATATCGCCCTGATCCGAAAACGCAGCTAGCGCACGGATTCAAAACTCAACAAGCTATCTCCGTGCGCGCTTGTCCTGCTGGTCACGGTGCTGCTTAAGTGCCTCGCGTTCCTTGCGCTCGGCTCTTTTGCCCTTAATGGCAGTGACCACCAAGTAGATGACCGCGGCGGCAACGATTGCGCCCACACACAGGCCAATCGAGCCCAACATTGCTGTGAATTCCATTCCGCGTCACCTCTCTTTTATACGGGACATTCAAGATAGCACCTCAATACCCGCCACCACAGCTCCTTCACGTTCGCCGGCCCTTCGGTCTAACGGATGGCGCGGCGGGGAAAAATCAACTCGTCAAACGATTTAGCAAGCACAACGCTGCCGGCACCTTGCCGGCCACCATCGCATAGAATCGAGGATCCATGGATACCCTCAACGACCTAAACGAGCGCGTCGACGCCTTTGTCGGCACCAGCTCCTTCGATATGCCTGCCGCGCCAGACAACCAAGCCCCCATCGATGTTCCCGCCGAGGTTCACGAGGACATCGTCGCCTCGGTCGATTTTTCCGAGGTCGAGCTCGCAGACGAGTTCACCGAGCCCCAGGTAGCCGTGACCCCCAACGGACTGCTTCCCATGGAGCCGCTGCCCATCGACGGGCGTCTGCGCAAGGCGGCCCTCCGCATGCCCGATGAGATTGAGGAGGCCAGCGGCTTTACGCTCTTCGGTCGTCGTATCAAGTCGCTTATCTACACCACCGACGTCGCGGTCATCCGCAACTCCAATGCCGACGCTGTGTTCGCCGTCTACCCCTTCACGCCACAGCCTGCCATTACACAGGCGCTGTTGACCGTCGCCGAGTGCCCGGTCTTTGTAGGCGTGGGCGGCGGAACTACGACCGGCAAGCGCTCCGTACAGATGGCAGCCGTCTCCGAGATGCAGGGCGCGGCGGGCTGCGTGGTCAACTCCCCCGCCACTGCCGAGATGGTCGAGCACATCACCAACATCGCCGACATCCCCGTCATCGCCACGGTCGTACGTTGCGACGATGATGCGCATGCCAAAGTGCGCGCCGGAGCCAAGATTCTCAACATCGCGGCCGGCAAGAACACGCCGCAGGTTCTGCGCGAGCTGCGCGAGCACTATCCCAACCTGCCGCTCATCGCACCGGGCGGCAAGACGCCCGAGAGCATCCGTGAAACCATCGCCGCCGGTGCCAACGCCATCATCTGGACACCGCCTTCGGCCCAGCAGCTACAGACCGACATGATGCAGCGCTACCGCAAGATGAAAGAAGACGCCACGCCCGTCATCTCACGCGACGATGTGCCCATTATCGACCAAGTCGCCGCCGCCGAGGTCAGCCAGGTCGAGAACATGAATCCCGACGTGCCAATTCCCGACGAGGTTATCGAGCGCGCCGCTTCGATCCACGAGCGCGTCGAGGAGCGTCGCGCCAACCGTGGACTCAAGCCCTCGCTGCACGGCTTCTTCTTCCGCGGCAAGAAACGCTAACCGCAACAGCAAGGCCCGCCCCACAAACGTGAGGCGGGCCGTTTTCGTTTGAGCAATCATGCAGCGACGTGATGAGGCAAATTAATCCACGCGCTTGTCGCCCATAAAGAAGAGCGCCACCGTACCAGGTCCGGTGTGCGAACCGATCAGAGCACCGATATTGTTGATCTCAATCTTGCCTTTGAGCTGCGGAACTTGTTCCTCAATCAGCGCCGCAACGGCCTCGGCATCCTCACGGCACGCCGAGTGGGACAAGACGCACTTACCCGAATAATCCGCACCGTCCTGCACATGTGCCATCATGGTCTTAGCCATCTCGGAAATCGCGCGCTTCTTAGTGCGAATCTTCTCACGTGGCGACAGCTCACCTTCGCAATCGACCGTCATAAGTGGGCAAATCTTAAGCGCCGTGCCGATGATCGCGCTCGCGGCCGAAATGCGACCGCCGCGCAGATAGCTCGACAGATCGGTCGAGAAGAACCAGTGGTGAAGGTTGAGTTTATGCTCCTCAATCCAAGCGGCTGTCTCGTCGAGTGAACCCCCGCTATCGCGCACGTCGGCAGCATATTCCAGCAACAGGCCAAAGCCCGAAGACGCCCCCAGCGAATCGATGACGCGCACCTTGCCGCCCTGGGGATAGCGATCCGCGAGCATCTGCGCCGCAACGCAGGCCGATCCATACGTGCCCGAAATACCCGACGACAACGTAAGGTGCAGCACGTCTTTACCCTCGGCAACAAACGGCTCCCAAAACTCCTCGTACTCACCCACGCTCACCTGAGACGTCTTGGGCATGGCACCCGCGGCAATCTGAGCAAAAAACTCGTCCGGTGAAATCGACTGGTACAGATCGTCCGCATGGACAACACCATCAATCTCGTAATGAAAACACACGACAGGGATATTGCGCGACGCAAAGAACTCACGGGTTCGATCGGCGGCGGATTCACAGGTCAGGACAAAATCACTCATATGAGGCTCCTTAAGTATTGCTACGCAAATTATCGCACAGCAAGCCTAAATACGATACAAATGTCCACTATTTACCAATTCGAACCATTGGCATTGAATATCTTTATCATCAACATCCCCATCCCCGCCATGAGCCAACATGGGCAAAATCATCCCCTTCGTCTCCACTTAACCGACACATCAACCTCAACTAAATCGATTTAGCAAACCGTTCAGCCGACAATTCAGCCACCGGCGCTAAATCGAAACAAAGCCGGCGCATACTGATAAACGTTTGACGATGTTTATCAGTTTTACCAACCATATCGGAAGGTGTTTCATGGTCGCATTCGATCGCAATCCGCAAGACTTTAAGTATCTGCGTCTGCTGTCGAGACAATTTCCCACCGAGCAATCCGCGTTTACCGAGATCATCAATCTCTCGGCCATTCTCAACCTGCCCAAAGGCACCGAGCATTTTATGAGCGACGTACACGGCGAGTACGAAGCCTTTATGCACATCCTCAACAACTGCTCGGGCGTCGTGCGCGAACATGTCGACGAGATCTTTGGCGACACGCTCGCCTTTGACGAAAAGGGCGAGCTGTGCACGCTCATCTACTACCCGCGCGAGAAAATCGAGCTGGTCCGCAGCCAGCACGAGGACTCCCCCACCTGGTACAAGACCATGCTCGACCAACTCATTGTGGTTGCCCGCTCGCTTTCGAGCCGCTATACGCGCTCCAAGGTGCGTAAGGCCATCCCGCGCGATTACGCCTACATCATCGACGAGCTGCTGCACACGCATCCGGATGAGAACAACTACCGCGTGCGCTATCACGAACGCATCATTGAGTCCATCCTGGAGACCGCCAGCGCCGACGACTTTATCGAGTCGCTCGCCTCGCTCATCAAGCGCCTCGCCGTCGACCACCTGCACTTGGTGGGCGACATCTTCGACCGCGGTGGCGGCGCGGCCAAGATTATGGACCGTCAGCTCAACTATCATTCGCTCGACATTCAGTGTGGCAACCACGACC
>CABUTH010000160.1 GCA_902494465.1 uncultured Collinsella sp. | reverse complement strand
TACGGCATAGCGGTAGCTCGCCGGCGCGAGCCGCGCGGCCGCGAGCAGGTCGCATAGGCGGTGGTGCCCCGAAAGGGAGGCTACGACCTGGGCTTTCTCCCAGTTTGAGAGCTCTTCTCCGCTTTCAGGGCTATCGATTTTTTTAGATACGCCACCTGGGCCTCGAGTTTGCGCACGCGCTCCTCGAGCTCCCGCTCGCGCGTCCGCCCCCCCCGGGGCCCTCCGGCCTGCCGCGGCGTCCCGGCTCGAGCGCCTCCGGCCCGCCCTCGCGGTACAGCCTGCACCAGCGGTCGAGCGATGTAGCGGCGGCGATGTCGAAGCGGGCCATCGCCTCCGACCGCGGCATCCCCTCGTCCACGACGGCCCTCGCGACGGCGAGCTTGGTCTCCATGTCGTAGGTCCTGCGGCTCTCGCCCATCCCGATCAGCCCCTTCCTCCCGGTTGCCCGGTACGCGTAGAGCCATTTTCTCACCGCCGGGGCGGGAACGTCGAGCTTCTTGGCCGCGAGTTCGAAGCCGAGGCCGGCCTCGAACAGGTCGGCGGCGCGTGCCCTCATCTCGCGACCGTATCCTGCCTTCTTCCTGCGGGGCATTTCCGATGCCTCCCTTTTCTCGAACCTTAATTTCAAAGTCCAAGAAATGGGATGCAGTTCATTTGTGGTGGTGCAGACCAACTCAATCCCCTTGCACCAAAAAGGGCGCCGACCATTGCGGTCGACGCCCTTTCTTATTGGCGGTTATAAGCCCCAGTGCTTATTTGTTGACCTGACCGGCGCGGACAGCAGCCTTCTTACGGTCGGTGGCGTTGAGCAGACGCTTGCGCAGGCGAATGTTCTTGGGGGTGATCTCCACCAGCTCGTCGTCGGCGATGTACTCCAGCGCCTCCTCCAGCGAGAAGGTGCGAGGCGGCACCAGCTGGACGGAGATATCGGAGGTCGAGGAACGCTGGTTGCCCAGGTTCTTGGTGCGGGCGATGTTGACGACCATGTCGCCAGCCTTGCTGCGCTCGCCCACGATCATGCCCTCGTAGCACTCGGTGCCCGGCTCAACAAACAGCTGGCCGCGCTCCTGCAGCGTACCCAGAGCGTAGGCAACGGCCTTCTCGGTGGTCATGGAGATCATGGCGCCGTTCTGACGGTTGCCGATCTCGCCGGCGTAGGGACCGTACTCCAGGAAGGTGTGGTAGAACACGCCCTCGCCGTGGGTGACGTTCATGATGCGGTTCTTAAGGCCCATGATGCCGCGGGTCGGGATCTTAAACTCGAGGTGCGTCACGATACCCGAGGTATCCATGCTCGTCATGATGCCACCGGAGGTACCGAAGACCTCAACGACCTTGCCCGAGTACTCGTCCGGGCACTCAACGACGGCCTGCTCGACAGGCTCCATCTTGTTGCCGTTCTCGTCCTTCTTAAACAGAACGCGGGGACGGCCGACCTGGAACTCAAAGCCCTCGCGGCGCATGGACTCCATCAGAACGGACAGGTGCAGAATGCCGCGGCCCGAGACCTCGACGCCGCTCTTGTCCTCGAGCTCCTCGATCTTCATGGTCACGTTGTTCTCGGCCTCGTTGAACAGGCGCTCCTTGAGCTGACGGGCGCCCACGATGTCTCCGTCGCGACCGACGAGCGGGGAGGTCGAAGCCTCGAAGACGATGGACAGGGTCGGCGGGTCGATCTCGATGGGCTCGAGCTCGACGGGGTTCTCGGGATCGGTGTAGACATCGCCGATATCGGTGCGGTCGATGCCCACGACGGCGGCGATGTCGCCGGCGCCGACTTCCTGGCACTCGGTGCGGCCCAGGTAGTCGAAGGTAAAGAGCTGCTTGACGGTAGCGGTGGCGCTGGAGCCGTCGTTCTTCACAACCAGAATCTGGTCGCCCTGATGGATGGCGCCGGAATACACGCGACCGATGCCGATACGGCCAACGAAGTTGGAGTGGTCGATGGTCACGCACTGCATGGCCAGCGGAGCGTTCTCGTCAACCTCGGGCGCGGGCATGTCGTCGATGATCATATCGAGCAGCGGATACATGTCCATGTTGCCGTCGTTGGGATCAAGGCGGGCAAAGCCATTCATGGCGCTGGCGTAGACCACGTGCTCCATGGCGAACTCAAGCTGGTCGTCGGTGGCGCCCAGGTCGGCCATGAGGTCCAGGCAGTCGTTGTAGGCCTTCTCGGGGTTGGCGCCCGGACGGTCGATCTTGTTGATGACGATCATGATCTTAAGGCCGGTGTCGATAGCGTGACGCAGCACGAAGCGGGTCTGGGGCATGGGGCCCTCAAAAGCATCGACCAGCAGCAGGGCGCCGTCGGCCATACGCAGCACGCGCTCGACCTCGCCGCCGAAGTCGGCGTGGCCCGGGGTGTCGATGACGTTGATCTTGACGTCCTTATACTCGATAGAGATGTTCTTGGCGAGAATCGTAATGCCGCGCTCGCGCTCCTGGTCGTTGGAATCCAGGACGCGGTCCTCGACCTGCTGGTTGGCACGGAAGGCGTCCGTGGCACGCAGGAGCTTGTCGACCATCGTCGTCTTGCCGTGGTCGACGTGGGCGATGATGGCGATGTTCCTCAGATTGTCTACGCGCATGTAGTTCCCCTATCTTCTATCCATATACAAACGGCACGCGTATGCGGCCCGCCCAGCGATACAACGCTCAGCGGGAATATTGAGCCTTTTACCGAAAACTCGTTTATTTTAGCGATTTTAGATGAGAGGGGTTTCCTCACCTGCAGGTTCAGGGTCGCTCCACATAAAACCATCGCCGGCGCCCATGCCCTCATACAGCACATATGCCGAAAAACCGCTCTCGAGCGTCGTCTCGAAAAAGCTCACGAGCAGGGCGTCATGGTAGCCGCCATCGATCTCGACGCAGCCGGTGTAGCCGATGGCATAGCGGACGATACGGCCCAGGCCCTCGTCCTTAAGACCCATCTTGTGCTCGGAGATAAAGTTGGTGGCCGCCTCCAGGCACGCCTCTTCGCCGTCCTCGTCGAGCGCCGCCAGATAACGGTTGGAAGCAGCATCCTCAATTGCCACGACCACGCCAGGGTTTTCACCGGCGGCAAGGTCGTCCAAGAACGCGCCGATCAGATCGCACACCATGGCGTCGAGCTCGGCGGAGACGTTACCGGCATCCTGCATATCCTGTGCCATCTTTAGACCTTCCCATCGAGTCTGACGTCGTTACAGTTCTTGTGCCTCGGCGGCGATCTTGGCGGCAGCGTCGCGGGTGCGCATCATGTCCGCCGCGCGCTTGTCGAGCACCTTGATCTGACTGGTCAGCATGACTGCATCGACCACGCCCCAGATCACCAGGCCCGTAGAGATCGAAAACCCAAGCGCACCAACTGTACCACGAAGGCGTGAGCAGATTGCCGCGACAAGGGCGGAGACGACAACCATCTTGATAAACGAGCCGCGGCGCTCGCGGAGCGTGCGGGCCTGCGTCACATAGGCAATGCGAGCCGCCTCAGAAGCCTCCGAGCGCATCTGGGCCTCGCGGGCGATCGCAGCCGCCTCAGCCGACATACCGCCGGCCATCAGCGAACGCTCCGCATCCTGGCCGCCCCGCATTTAGAAGTCATCGGGCGAGAGCGTATGGACGAACTCGTCGAACTTCTCGAACTCCTGCTCGTCGTCAACTTCCTCGGTATGGGCAGAAACAGTGCCCAGGCGATTCATGATGTCGTCCTCCACAAACATGGGGGCATTGCTGCGCACGGCAAGGGCAATGGCATCACTGGGACGGGCATCGATCTTGCGCTCGTCACCATCGGCCAGTACGACAATCGTCGCGTAGAACACCGGCGGCTCGGCGCGAACGATCTCGATGCGCTCGAGCTTGGCGCCCAGGGCGCCAACAGTATCGAGCAACAGGTCATGGGTAATCGGGCGATCGGCGCGGCCGCTGTCGATGCCGCGGCTGATTGCCGCAGCCTCAAACGAGCCAGTCTGGATGGAGAGGGAGCGCAGCGGCGCGGGGGAATCCGACTTGCTGCAGCGTTCGCGAAGCACGATAAGCGATGGCACGGGACCGGCGGCCATGACGATGGTCTCTATGTCGACACGAACCATGGAACACCTCCGGTACGTAGCGGTTAACACGCGGCGGCCCGCCGCGTTGAATAGCTATACTACCCAAACTTTCGCGTAGCACACAAAATCAAAGTAGTTAATTTGGGACAGAGCTTTTTTGACTACCTTCTGTGGCTAAGAAAAAAGCCTCGAGGCAATTGCCCCGAGGCTTTTAACAGTTTTGATGGTGGACCTGACAAGATTCGAACTTGTGACCTCCCGGTTATCAGCCGGACGCTCTAACCAACTGAGCTACAGGTCCATCATGGTGGAGGTTAGGGGGATCGAACCCCTGACCTCAGGCTTGCAAAGCCCGCGCTCTCCCAGCTGAGCTAAACCCCCACGGAGACAGTAATAAACACCCCAGCGGCGACTCGGCTCTCGCTGGGGTGTTTATTGCGAAAGAAAGTGGTGGACCTGACAAGATTCGAACTTGTGACCTCCCGGTTATCAGCCGGACGCTCTAACCAACTGAGCTACAGGTCCAT
>CABUTH010000159.1 GCA_902494465.1 uncultured Collinsella sp. | reverse complement strand
CCTCCCCTATGTTAACTTCGCCGGCAGCGGCTACAGGGACCTACGCTCTGGAAAGGCGCCGGGCTGATAGTTTGGCTTTTTATTGGTAGGGGCTCTTGCTAGGCTGGAGCACTTCCTAGAGGCGGGCATCGGCTGTGTGCTTGGTTTAGGCGGCGCTGGTTTCTTTGTATTCGAAGACTGGTTCTAGGAGGTCCTCGATGTTGCAGTGGAGGGCTTTTGCTATGGCTCTTACGCTTGTAACCGAAGCTTCATTGATGTTTCTCTGGCGCTGCTCGTACATTTGGATTGAGCGGAGTGACACACCCGATTCGTATGCCAGGTCTTGTTGGGTTTTCTTGAGCCTCTTTCTTGCTAACGCAAGTTTGGTTTGCCTGGACGCTTTCTTCGCCATATCGCAGACGAGACGAGCCACGCGTTCCTCCGAGGCTTCGTGCCAGGGGTAGTACAGGCTGCGTAGCACATCGAATGGAACGACATGCAGCAAATCTTCGAAAGACTCTCCTAGGCGCCACTGAAGGTATGCCAATATCCAGCCTGTCCAATATTCCGGTGTCTTTTCGAATCGGTAGGTTCGATTTGGCATCGGCCTTGATTGATAGCCCGACCTTTCGGCGATAAGCGCGAACAGCTCAACGCCCGATTTTCCCGACACTACCCATGCGTTGCCGCATTCGAACTCGCGGGCTACGCCGCTCAGGCAAAAGAGTTCAGCAACTTCCGATCCTTCTGCCCCATAATCGTTAACGGCATAGTCAAAGCAGTCGCCGAGGTTGTTCATTGCATCCTCAAGGTAGTAGACGGGGTATGTCCTACTCGGCCCACGATCCGTTAACTCTTGGATCATTTAAATCAACCCTCCCTGCCATCAAATCCCTAATGTCGACACCATCAGAGTCAAATCCGTTTACAGTATCCAGGTACTTTCGTCGAGCGTTCTGTTCTCGCTCAAATCGTTTGGGATAAAACTCAGCTCCCGAGGCCTGCTTCCAATCGCGAAACTTAATCGCCGAGAACGCACGCTCACTCATAAGCGCATATTGAATGCCCAAATCCCCCAAAAACATAATGCGCTGCAATTGCCTGAGCGAAATCATGCCGTTGACAAACTGTCTTGCAAACGAGAAATAGGAATCGTCTGCACGATAGCCTCGAATAACGTCATAGGGAGAAATATCAATCAGGCAGTTATCCAGCAGATAACGAAGCCCCTCGCGTGCTACTGGCGTTGAAACATTAAACTCTCTGTTATTCGCCAGAATTGCAAGCCAGTTGAGAATCGAGAACTCACCTGATTCCAAATCCAAAATCGCAAGGCCATCTAAATCAAGCTCATATCGATTGGCAATGCCATCAGACTCGGTCCGACATGCCCACTCCATTGCCATTTCCTCATGCGGTGTGCAATAAAACCCGCGCCCATAGTCATTGAATTGCCTGCATTTATCCAACGATGGATGCTCGACAACAACCTCCGACCCGTGCCAAAGCTCCATATCGACCTCCTAAAAAATATCACCCCAGTGATAGTTTACCAATAACTATCACTGGGGTGATATGAACGGGGGCTTTTGACGGTTTAACCCTGACTAGAGGCAGGCTTCGGCGATGCGGCGCTTGAGTTCGTCGATGCCGGTGCCGGTTTGGGAGCTTGTAATGATTACGTTCTCGGCCGGAACGTTGAGCTGCTTTTTGATGGCTGCTGCCTGGCGGGCCTGCTGGGTGCGACTGAGCTTGTCGGCCTTGGTGAGGCAGACGATAAAGTTGAACTCATTGCCCTGCAGGTAGTCGATCATGTCATGATCGAGCTTGCTGGGATCGTGACGAATGTCCACCAGCGAGACCACCAAGTTAAAGCTGCGCTCGGAGTCGAAAAAGTCGCCGATAAGCTCGGCCCAGCGGTCACGCTCGGCCTTGGAGCGACGGGCGAAACCGTAACCCGGCAGGTCCACGAAATGCACGTCATCGGCCTCAAAGAAGTTGATGTTGCTCGTCTTGCCCGGCGTACTGGAAACCTTGACTAGGTTCTTGCGGCCAAATAGCTTGTTCATAATCGACGACTTGCCCACGTTGGAGCGGCCGACAAAGCTCACCTCGGGGCAGGTGGACTCGGGAATCTGCGAAACCTTGCCATAGCTGGCGACAAACTTGGCAAGCTGGTAGTTAATGGAATCGGCCATGGACACTCCTTGGTCGTAGGTTCTTACAAATAGACGCGCTATTGCGCAGCGGCAATGCGGCGGACGATATCGAGCGTAATGTCACTTGCGACACGCGCGTACTCGAACAGATCGAACTCTCGCTCGCAAATTGCATCGTACGCCTCGTCACAATTATCGCTGATAGCGCGCAACACCAGGCAATCGACACCATTTTTGGTTGCGACATGGGCAATTGCCGCGCCCTCCATGCCGACACAATCGGCATGCGTCGCCTCGATAGCGTCGTTGCGCATGGTGGCGCCCGTCACAAAGCGGTTACCCGTGGCAATCGTGCCGACCAGGAACTGCTTGGTGCCCTCGTTCGAAGCGACTGCATTTTTCGAAGCGTCAACAAACCCACGCTCAGCAAGCACGTCGGCGGCAATATCGACCAGCGCGGGCGTCGAGCCAAACTCCTCGAGCCCCGGTGCGGACTCGGCGATAAGCGCGGTATCGGTATCCAGATAGCGTAGGCGTTTGCCAATGACCACGTCGTCGATATGGAGCTTGGGGTTCAAACCGCCCGCAATGCCCGAAAACACAACAGCCTGCGGAGCATACTTGCTAATGAGGTGCTGTGTTGCAGCGGCAGCGTTCACCGTGCCCATGCCCGCCGTTGTGGCGACAACTGTCAGGCCGTCGAGCTCACCGCTCACAACGGTCAAGCCTGCCTCCCGTGCCTCGCAAACGTCGCTCAGCTCTTCCTTAATCTGCATGATCTCTTTTTCGAGCGCACCGATAATCGCGATGGTAGCCATACCATTCCCCAAACCTATACGAAATTCTCGACCAAGGTATGGTACCAGCATTTTGTTTGACCTCGCCAAACGAACACGCTAAGCCAGTGCAGCTCGCGTATCAAACAGAGCCTTTGCAATCGCGGCCGTAACCTCGCTCGAACGGTCACTCCATGGCATCGATGTCATGACGCTCATGACATAGGTACGGCCATCGATGTCGATGAGGCCTGCATCGCATGTCGAATAGTAACCATCCTCGCTAATCCAGCCTGCCTTGTTACACATCTTAAAAGGTAGTCAATTTGGGACGGGCTTGTTAGCCGATGGCCGACCTGAGCTCCGCGCGGCGCTTTTTCATGCCCGTCATGACGGCATTGCGCAGCTCGGGCATGCGCGCGGTATCCATCTGTGGAACGCCCTCGAGCTTATAGGGAATGCCCAGTTGCTCGTACTTGACGACACCCATCGTATGATACGGCAGCATCTCCAAACCCACCACGTTGTGCCATGGAGCGATCAGACGACCGAGTGCCTCGCACTCCTCCACCGTGTCGGTAATGCCCGGCACCACCACGTGGCGGATAACGACCTTAATCTTGCGACGCGCGAGCTCATCGCCAAACGCCAGAATGCGTGCGGGATCGCAACCGGTCAGCTTTTTATGCTCGACCGGGTCGGCATGCTTAATATCGAGCAGTACCATGTCGGTCTCGTTGAGCACGGCATCGAACTTCTCGGGATGCTGAGGGTCGAAGGCGTAGCCACAGCTATCCAGGCAGGTATGCACACGGCCATCGGGGTTGTTATGCATGGCACGAAACAGATCGGCCAAAAACTCAGGCTGCAGGAGCGGCTCGCCGCCGGACACCGTAATGCCACCGCTGCGATAGAACTCGTGGTTACTCTGGAACTCATCCATCAGGTGCTCGACGGTCACCATGGTGCCGCCGTTGACCGACCAGGTATCGGGATTGTGGCAATACGCGCAGCGCATGGGACAGCCCTGAACAAACACCACAAAGCGGATGCCGGGTCCGTCGACCGTTCCCATCGTCTCGATCGAATGCACGCGGCCAAGGGCAAACGCAGAGTCCTCGGGACGAGCGTCCACACCCTCAAGCGTCATTTCTGCCATTCGCGCTACCTTGCCTCTCCTTGGATGCAATCAATTAAAATGCCAGAGCCATTCTAGCCCATACGCATGATGGTGAAATGGTTTAGCGGTCAATTGGGTTGTTCTATTTGACCCCACGCAAGAGCGGCGGGAGGGTTATCGCAGCCCGCACGACGGCGATGCAATAGATATCGATAGACGCCAGGCCTTACGCCTTGAGCGTGAGCACCGCGCCGAAGGCGGTCGGGCCGCAATGGCTCGAGATGACGCCGCCGACCTGAGTCCAGGTAACGTCCTTAAAGCCCAGATCGTGCGCATAGACTTCCATGTCGTCGCGCAGCTCCTCGGAAAGGCCCACCGAATACGCCAGGCCAATGCGCGAGTAGTCAATCTCGCCCTTCGCAACCATGTGGTCAATAAAGTCACGAGCGCATTTGAGCATAGAGCCGCGGAACTTCTTGGTTGCCACGAACTTGCCGCCCATCACCTCAATGCAGGGCTTAAGCTTGAGTAGATGGGCGCCTAGG
>CABUTH010000158.1 GCA_902494465.1 uncultured Collinsella sp. | reverse complement strand
TAGGCCCTGCCGGGCCTACATTCCACCCCGGCGGGACAGGCAGAGAAAAATCGAAGAAATGCCCAAGAACTACGATCCGTCGACCAACGAGCCGGCGATTCTGCAGAAGTGGCTTGACGGCGGCTACTACAAGCGCCGCGCCGGTGTGGGCGACTGCACCGTCACCATTCCGCCTCCCAATGTGACCGGCAAGCTCCACATGGGTCACGCCACCGACGACTCCATCCAGGATGCCATCGTCCGTATGGCCCGCATGCGCGGCAAGTCCACGCGCTGGGTGCTCGGCACCGACCACGCCGGTATCGCCACGCAGACCAAGGTCGATAAGAAGCTCAAGAGTGAGGGCATTAGCCGCCTGGAGATTGGTCGCGATAAGTTTGTCGACGCCTGCTGGGACTGGACTCACGAGTACGGCGGCATTATCGTCGAGCAGATCAAGCGCATGGGCTGCTCCGTCGACTTCGACAACGAGCGCTTCACCATGGACGAGGATTACGCCCAGGCCGTGCGCAAGGTCTTCTGCGACTGGTACCACGACGGCCTGATCTATCGCGGCAAGCGCATCGTCAACTGGTGCCCCAACTGCACCACCGCTATCTCGGACGACGAGGCCGAGTATAAGGACGAGAAGGGCCACCTGTGGCACCTGCGCTACCCGCTGACCGAGCCGGTCAACGGCCAGGACTACATCGTCGTCGCCACCACGCGTCCCGAGACCATGCTCGGCGACACGGGCGTCGCCGTCTCCCCGAAGGACCCCGAGAAGGCCGCCTTTGTGGGTAAGACCGTCAAGCTCCCCATCGTCGACCGCGAGATCCCTATCTTTGAGGATTGGCATGTCGATGCCAACTTTGGTTCCGGCTTCGTTAAGGTCACCCCTGCCCACGACCCCAACGATTACGCCATGGGTCAGGCCCACGACCTGCCGCAGATCAACATTTTCGACGAGCACGCGGTGGTCGTCGAGGGCTACGGCGAGTTCACCGGCATGACCCGCGAGGAGTGCCGCGAGGCCGTCATCAAGTGGTTTGAGGAGCACGACCTGCTCGATCACGTCGAGGACCTCGACCACTCCGTCATGCATTGCTACCGTTGCGACTCCGCTCTGGAGCCGTGGCTGTCCGAGCAGTGGTTTGTGGCCGTCGACAAGCTCAAGGGGCCGGCGCTCGACGCCGTCAACTCCGGCAAGGTCACCTTCCACCCTGCGCGCTGGACGCAGACCTACACTACTTGGATGGAGAACCTCAAGGACTGGTGCATCAGCCGCCAGCTGTGGTGGGGCCACCGAATCCCCGTGTTCTACTGCGAGGACTGCGGCTGGGAGGATGCCCTGACCAAGGACACCGACGTGTGCCCCAAGTGCGGCGGCCATCACGTGCATCAGGACGAGAACGTGCTGGACACCTGGTTCAGCTCGCAGCTGTGGACTTTCGCCACGCAGGGTTGGCCGCAAAAGCCCGAGCTGCTCGAGGGCCATCACCCCACGACGGCGCTGGTCACCGCGCGCGACATCATCGCGCTGTGGGTCGCCCGTATGGTCATGAGCTCGCTGTACTTCCTGGACGAGGTGCCGTTTAAGGACGTCGTCATCTACCCGACGATCCTGGCCAAGGACGGCAGCCGCATGTCCAAGTCCAAGGGCAACGGCGTTGACCCCATGGACCTCATCGGAATGTACGGCGCCGACGCCATGCGCTACAACCTGCTTACGCTGTGCACCAACAACCAGGATGTAAAGTTCGACGCGAACATCGACAAGAAGACCAAGAAGCTCATCGACAGCCCGCGTACCGACCAGGCCAAGAGCTTTGTGACCAAGATCTGGAACGCCAGCCGCTTCCTGCTCATGAACATGGAGGGCTACACGCCCGGCGAGCCCGTCGTGGAGACGCCGGCCGACGCCTGGATGTTCAGCCGCCTGGCCAAGGCCGTGAAGATGGTCACCGAGGGCATTGAGAACTACACCTTTGGCGACATGGCCCGCGGCGTGCAGCAGTTCTTCTGGAACGAGGTCTGCGACTGGTATGTCGAGGTCACCAAGGCCCGCCTGAAGGGCGAAGGCCGTCTGCAGGCGCAGCGCAACCTGATCTTTGTGCTCGACACCTCCATTCGCCTGATGCACCCGCTTATGCCGTTTGTCACCGAGGAGATCTGGGACAACATGCCGGCAAGCGTGCTCGACCTGGACGCCGAGGGCAACGTGGACCGCGCCGAGGCGCTCATGATCGCCAAGTGGCCTGAGCCCGCCGACTACGTCAAGTACGTCGACGAGGACGCCGAGCGCGCGTTTGAGCTGTGTCGCACCGTCGTGTCTGCCGCCCGCGCCACCCGTTCGCGCTATCGCTTGAGCCCCAAGGCCGAGCTCGACGTGGTCGTGCGCGCCGGTGCCGAGGACATCGAGAAGCTCGAGAGCCTGCGATCCACGATTGAGCCGCTGGCCAACACCGCATCGCTGGTCATGGGCACCGACGTTGAGAAGCCGGCCGCGAGCATCGCCGTGGTCGATAGCGGCGTCGAGGTCTTTGTGGTGCTCGAGGGCAAGGTCGACCTTTCGGTCGAGAAGGCGCGCCTGGAGAAGGAGATCGCCGCGGCCCAGAAGGAGCTCGCCGGCTGCGAGAAGACGCTTGCCAACGAGGGCTTTGTGGCTAAGGCCGCGCCCGCGGTGGTCCAGAAGAAGAGGGACCGTGCAGCTGAGCTCAAGGAGATCCTGGCGGCGCTGACCTCGCAGGTTGCTGACTTCTCGTAGGTCTAACTTGGGGACGCGTCCCGATGCTTTGCTCTCCGCTGCGGACAGTCCTGCGCAAGACGGACAGCACATTAAGTGCTGTCCTTTGCGTGCGGAACTTGCGGCGAGCAAAGCATCGGGCCGCTCCTAGTGCGGTTACGTGGTCGTTTGCAACTGGTTAGTTGGTGCCACTGGGTTGTGGCCTTGATCTTGCTGCAAGCGGGTAAAGGCTGATATTGTCAACGCGAGGGGCTCATTCTTTTTGATGGGCCTCTTTTTCTGTAATTGGAGACTTTGGGTTATGGCTAAGCGTTCTGGGTCGTATGTCGTTCCTTTCTCGCTTGAGTTGCTTTCGTTTGATGAGGCTGTTGGGCTGGCTGCTGATACGGGGCGGATTTCTGGGGATGCTGGTCCTCTGCTCGAGACGGTTGTCGATATGCTCGATGAGCTGGGGCGTCCGGATGAGTACTTTGATTGCATTCAGGTTGCCGGTACCAATGGCAAGACTTCGACCACGCGTTTTGCGGCTGCCATCCTTCGCGGTGAGGGGTTAAAGACCGCATTGTATACGTCGCCGCAGCTTGTGCACTATCCCGAGCGCATGGAGGTCGATGGGCGCGTTGTGAGCGATGAGGCGTTTGCCCGTGGCGTTTCTGCTGCTGTTGAGGCGGGACGCCGCGTGAATGCCTGTCGTGTGGCGGCGGGGGAGCGCGCCTATACCATCACACCGTTTGACCTGCTGACGGCTGCCGCGCTGGTGGTGTTTGCCGAGGCTGCGGTGGACGTTGCTGTGCTCGAGGTTGGCATGGGCGGCCGTTGGGACGCCACGAGTGCGACCGATCCCGTCGCCGTTGCCATCACCGGCATCGGGCTCGACCACACGCGCATCCTGGGCGACACGCTCGAGGCCATTGCGGGGGAGAAGGCTGCGGTTATCAAACCCGGGCGCCTGGTTGTGCTGGGCGAGGGCACGCATGAGCCGAGCGTTCAGCGCGTGATGGATGCCCGCTGCCGGGAGTGCGGTGTGGTGCCGCTCGTGGTGAGCCACTCTACGACCAAGGTTCCGGCGCATGTGGGCGATACGGTGGAGTTCAGCTGCACCACGCCGCGTGCGATTTATACGTCGAGCATGGTCAAGCCGGCCTATCAGCCGCAGAATGCCGCGTGCGCGATTATGCTGTGCGAGGGGTATCTGGGCCGCGAACTCGACCACGATGCGCTCGACGCTTCGCTTATGGGCTGCCCCACGCCGGGTCGCTTTGATGTGCTGGGAACCGATCCGCTCAAGCTGATTGACGCCTGCCATAACCCCCAGAGCTGCGAGAACTTTGTGAGCGCGCTGGACGAGATCGATCCGTGTGTAGAGAATCGCCCCACGCTGCTGTGTGCCGCGCTGGCCGACAAGGATGTGGCGGGTATCGTCGATGTGCTGATCCCGGCCTTCCCTCGCGTGGTCGTGACGCAGACCGATTCCGATCGCGCCCTACCGGCGGAGGAGCTTGCTACCCTGGTGGATGCCGATAAGCTCGCGGGCGTGTACCCCAGCGTATCCGAGGCTCTCGCAGCTTTCGAGGCCGCGGGCGAGCCTTTCGTAGCAGCAGGCACCATCACCCTAGCCGGCGAAGTGGTAGGCTTGCTGCGCTAACCCATCCCCTCATCAGTTGCGGTGAAATAGGGACTGTTTTATGGGCTAGAAGCCTTAAACAGTCCCTATTCCACCGCAACTTCTAGGGGAGCTTTGGTGGCGTGCCTAGTCAAGGCGGACTGGGTCGTGGGGGTAGGCGTTGAGAATCTCGACGCCGGACCCGGCGACCAGGGCCAGGCCTTCGACGCGCACGCCGGCGCGGCCGCCGAGGCAGACG
>CABUTH010000157.1 GCA_902494465.1 uncultured Collinsella sp. | reverse complement strand
TGGTTCTGCTATCGGTCCGCAGCGCGGTGTTTGGCGAGGGGCTGATAGAGTCTGCGCTGGAGTCGCTGCGCTTCAACGACGACCTGCATCGTAGTATGTCGGTACCGAGTGGTGAGGACGATGCAGGTGTAGTGCCGCTCGAGGAGGCGCTCATCGTCAATGACCCGGCATACCGGCGCCGCCTTATGCTCTCCATGCTCACCGAGGAGCCCGACGCGTACCTGGCGCAGCTGCAGGCGGCTAAGCTTAACGACGACGTTGAGGTGGCGCACTATGCCGCGACGGCGGTGGCGCAGATCTCCAAGGAGTCCGACCTTAAACTGCAGCAGCTGGAGCGCGCCTTTAAGACGGACCCGAGCGCGCAAAACCTCATCGAATACTGTGATTTTCTTGGTGAATACCTGGGCTCGGGCTTGGCCGAGGGGCGCGTGGCTCAGATTCAGCGCCAACAGTACGCGCGCCTGCTTGCGCGTCGCTGCGAGCGCGAGGATACCCTTGAGCTGCGCATTCGATACGCGACGGCGCTGGCCGATGTCGGACAGATCGACGAGGCACAGGCCGTGACCGACCAGCTGGTGCTCGACGTGCGCGACGAGCAGGAGGTTTGGATGCTTTGCCTGCGCCTGGCCGTGATGCGCCGCGACGGTGACGAGGTCCACCGCGTGATCGACGCGATTGACGAGCAACATGTGTATTTGAGCGCCGACAACCGCGAAAAGTTGGCGTTTTGGCGCGACGGGGAGGAGGCCAGATGAGCGTGGTGCAACATATCCGCGACCGTGCAGGCCGCTTTCGTTGGATGGGACTCCTCGTGGTGTGGGCGGTCTTTATTGCTATGGCCGCCGTGCTGCTGGTGGAGCGTGCCGGCGTGCAGTACAGTGCGGGCCAGCACAAACTGGGCATGCTCGCCGCCACCGTCGCTACGCCTGCAAGCTCGGCAATCTTTGGCCAAAAGCCCTCGTGCCTGGTCATTACCGATTCCGATCAAGCTGGCGTCGAGGACGTAAAGGAGCAGTTCGACCAGATCCTGCTCGACATGAAGATCGCGCACCGCGACGTGGACCTTGCCCTGGATGGTGCGGATGCCATTCCCTCGCTGACCTCCTTCGATCGCGTGATTTTGCTCATGCCGTCGCTCGATGGGCTCGGTACGCACCTGAGCGACATTATGAGTTGGGTGAGTGCCGGCGGTTCGCTTATGCTCGCCATGCCGCCGGATAACTCGAGCTATCTGCAAGTGATTGCCTCCAAGCTTGGCATTGAATCGGCCGGATATGACTATGTAAAAGCCGAAAGCATTGTGCCGAGCGAGGACTTTATGCTGGGCGGGGGAGAGCGCTACGAGCTCTCGGACCCCTTTGATTCGTCGCTTTCGGTATCGCTGCGCGAGACGGCTCGTGTGTGGGCTATGACCGGCGATGCGGGCGCCCCGCTCATTTGGTCGAATGACTGCGGTAGCGGGCGCACCGTGGTATGCAATATCGGTATCTATGACAAGGTCATGCGTGGCTTTTACGCCGCGGCGATCAGTCTGCTGGGTGATACCACGGCCTATCCGGTCATCAACAGCGCCGTGTTCTATTTGGACGACTTTCCTAGCCCCGTGCCCTCGGGCGATGGTACTTATATCAAGCGTGACTACGGCCTTTCCATTGCGGATTTTTACACCAAGGTCTGGTGGCCCGATCTGCAAAAGCTCGCGCAAAAATACGGCATTCGCTATACCGGCGTGATGATCGAAAACTACGAGGACGCGGTCAACCAGACCGAGCCCGCACGACAGGCCGATACCACGCAGTTCCGCTACTTTGGCGGCATGCTGCTGCAGATGGGCGGCGAGCTGGGCTTTCACGGCTACAACCATCAGCCTCTGGCGCTCTGGGACACCGACTACGGCACGCTGTACGTCTACAAGACCTGGAAGAACAAAGAGACGCTCGTCGCCTCGCTCAACGAACTTATCGCGTTTCAGGACGAGGTCCTGCCCAACGCTCATGGCTCGGTTTACGTGCCGCCGTCGAATATCCTTTCGGCCCGCGCGCGCAAGCTTATCGGTACCGATGTTCCGCGAATTAAGACCATTGCCAGTACGTATTTTGAGGATGGCACCGACCTGCCGTACGTGCAGGAGTTTGGCGTGGCGAGCGATGGCATTGTGGAGCAGCCACGTATTGTTTCGGGCGGCATGGTCGACGATTCCTATATGCGCCTGGCAGCCGTGTCCGAGCTCAACATGCACTACGTGAGCACGCACTTTATGCACCCGGACGACCTGCTCGATCCCGATCGCGGTGCCAAAGAGGGCTGGGAGGTCTACAAGGGCGGCCTGGTCGACTTCCTGGAGTGGCTTACCAAATCCGCTCCCGACCTGCGGCACCAGACGGCGTCGGAGTGCTCCGGTGCCATCCAGCGTTTTTCGTCCGTGACGGTGAGCGTGGATACCAGTGCAGATGCCTGGACGCTCAGCCTGGGCAATTTCCACGACGAGGCGTGGCTCATGTTCCGCGCCAATAATGGCGAGCCGGGTGCGGTGACGGGTGGCGAACTGACGCACCTTACGGGCAATCTGTATCTGCTCAAGGCAAATGATAAGACCGTGACGATCGAGCGCAAGGAGGGTGGCGATAAATGAGAATCTGCTTGGTACTCGAGGGTTGCTACCCCTATGTGCACGGCGGCGTATCTACTTGGATGCATGGCTACATTACGGCCATGCCCGAGCACGAGTTTGTGCTGTGGGTGATCGGCGCGCATGCTGCCGACCGTGGCAAGTTTGTCTACGAGCTGCCCGGCAACGTGGTCGAGGTGCACGAGGTGTTCCTGGACGATGCCCTGCGGCTTTCGGGCGAGCAGCACGAAGCCAGTTTTAACGACTGTGAGCGCGAGGCGCTACGCCGCCTGGTGTCGCTCTCCAATCCGGATTGGGATGTTCTGTTCGATATCTTCCACCGCCGTCGCGTGCATCCGCTCTCGTTTTTGCAAAGCCGCACGTTTATGGATATCTTTCGCGACGTGTGCCTGGCTGAGTATCCCTACACGCCCTTTGCCGATGCATTCCACACCATGCGCTCCATGTTGCTGCCCGTGCTCTACCTGTTGGGCAGCGAGGTGCCGGTGGCCGATGTGTACCATGCCATCTCGACCGGCTACGGTGGCCTGCTCGCCTGCCTGGGCTCAAGCGTTCACCATGCGCCGGTGCTGCTGACCGAGCATGGCATCTATACCCGCGAGCGCGAGGAAGAGATCATTCGCGCCGATTGGGTGGTGCCGTCGTTTAAGGACCGCTGGATTCGCTTTTTCTACCTGCTTTCGGAGGAGATCTACCGCCGCGCCTTCCGCGTGACGAGTTTATTCCATAACGCCCGCAAGACGCAGATCGATATGGGCTGCGATGCGGGCAAATGCCTAGTCATCCCCAACGGCATCCAGTTCGACCGCTTTAAGGATATTCCCTTAAAGCCCGATGACGGCTGGGTGGACATTGGCGCGGTGGTGCGCCTGGCGCCCATCAAGGACGTCAAGACCATGATTTATGCCTTCTTTGAGCTGCACGAGCGCCTGCCCAAGGTGCGCCTGCACATCATGGGCGGCGTGGACGACGAGGAGTACGGCGCCGAGTGCCACGCGCTGGTCGAAACCCTGGGCGTGCGCGACCTGATCTTTACCGGCCGCGTCAACGTGGTCGAGTACATGGAAAAGCTCGACTTTACCATTTTGACGAGCATCTCCGAGGGCCAGCCGCTCAGCGTGCTGGAGTCGCTTGCAGCGCGCCGTCCCTGCGTGACGACTGAGGTGGGCTGCTGTCGCGAGCTTCTCGAAGGCGCCCCGGGCGACGACTTTGGCGTGGCGGGTTTTGTGACGCCGCCTATGTATCGCAAGGGCTTGGCCGATGCCATGGAACGCATGTGCACAAGCCGCGCTCGTCGCATTGAGATGGGGGAGCGCGGCCAGCGTCGCGTTGCCACGTACTTCTTGCACGAGCAGATGCTCGCCAACTATCGCGCGCTGTACGACGAGACGGCGCAAGCCTTTGACCTGTCCAGAGAGGGGGAGTAGCCGGTGGCCGGAATCGGTTTTGAGCTCAAGCGCCTGTTTAGGCGCAAGGGTCTGTTTGCCACGATGCGCGCCTATGGCTACGCTGGCATTGTGTGCACGGGCCCCATGCTGCTGGGCGTGCTGCTCCAGGTGGGTATCTTGGTGCTGTGCGGTCTGTGGGGTGTGGGCCGTGCCAACCAAGATCTGCTGGTGTGCATGGTGACCTATACGCTGCTGGCGTCGCTCACGCTCACGAGTTTTTTCTCTATGCCGGTCACGCGCTTTTTGGCCGATATGCTTTTTGCCGAGCGCGAGGATGAGATCCTACCTTCGTTTTGGGGCTCCAACGCCATTATGCTCGTTGCGGGCACGGTGCTCTACGGCGTCTTTTTGCTGTTCTCGGGCGCCACGCTGCTGCAGGGGCTGCTGTGCCTGTGGCTGTTCAACATTATGATCGTCAACTGGAACGGCATGAGTTACCTCACGGCCATCAAGGATTACCGCGGTATCCTGTGCAGCTTTGCGGCCGCCATTGGCGTGGCGTGCCTGTGCGCCCTGGCCGCGCTGGCGCTGGGACTGCC
>CABUTH010000156.1 GCA_902494465.1 uncultured Collinsella sp. | reverse complement strand
GGCTTTTAAATTCCTCGGTAGCTCAATGGTAGAGCACGCGGCTGTTAACCGCGCTGTTGTAGGTTCGAGTCCTACCCGGGGAGCCAGGTTGTAAAACCCGTCGCTTATGCGGCGGGTTTTTTCATGCCGCGATCGCCTGGCGCGAACGTTGCCATTACGACATTTCGTGTCGAGGATGTAATCCCGCGACCCACCACCTCAACATGGCGCGGTCGTTGTAGAATATTGCAATGATTGCTCCCACGACATGGTGCCGCGAGCACCAGATAAGGAGATTCTTGTGTCTGAGACCATTAACGGCAGCCTGAGCGTCTCGAACGACGTTATTGCCGATATTGCCGGTTATGCCGCGATGACGTGCTATGGCGTCGTCGGTATGGCCGAACAGCTCCAGGGCGCTGAGAGCGTGCGCCTGCTTGCCGGTCAGCGCCTCCGCAAGGGCGTGCTTGTCTCCGCCGACGAGAACGGCCTTACGGTCGATCTTCACGTCGTGCTCGAGAACGGCGTCAACATGAAGTCTGTCTGCCACAATCTTTCGAGCTCCGTTGCCTTCACCCTGCAGGAGATCGCCCAGATCGATCCCGCCAGCCTTAAGATCGGCATTCACATCGACGCGCTCAAGAGCCGTCTGAACTAGCATCCGAACACGGAGATTTCACCACTCATGATTGCAAAGACCATTCGCACCTGTTTTCCGATCGCTGCGGCTGCCGTTTCCGACAAGGCCGAGGAGATCAACAAGCTCAACGTCTTCCCCGTACCCGACGGCGACACCGGTACCAACATGTCGCTCACGCTCGCTTCGGTGACCAAGGAGCTCTCCGCCCTTCCCGCCGATGCCGACATGGAGGCCATCGCCGGCGCCATCACCCACGGCTCCCTGATGGGTGCCCGCGGCAACTCCGGCGTCATCACCTCGCAGATTCTGCGCGGTGTGGCCGAGGGCCTCGTCTCTGCCGATGAGCCTATTACGGCTGCCAACATCGCCTTCGCTTTCCGTCGCGCCGTCAAGGTCGCCTTCCAGGCTGTCCGCAAACCCATCGAGGGCACGATCCTCACGGTGCTGCGCGATGTCTCGACCAAGGCCGACGAGTGCGAGAAGAAGAAGTTCTCGGCCGAGGACGCGCTCGACGCCATCGTCGTCGAGGCGTATCAGTCCGTCGCCCGCACGCCCGACCTGCTGCCCGTCCTCAAAGAGAACGGCGTGGTCGACTCCGGTGCCTTCGGCTTTGCCATCTTCTTAGAGAACTTTGTTGCCGCTGCTCTTGGCCGCAGCACCGTTGTCGAGGATTTCTCCGCCACGTTTGATTCCGCTGGCTCTGCTCGCGACGCGGCCCTCGGTCGCGTTGAGATCGAGGCCAACGACGACTGGTAGGGCTCGGAGTTCCGCTACTGCAACGAGTTCCTGTTTAAGGCCGACGCCCCGTTTGACGAGGACGAGTGCCTTAAGTTCCTGGGTTCCATGGGCGACTGTGAGCTACTCGTGGGCGCCTATCCCGACTACAAGATCCATGTGCACTCCAACACCCCCAACCTGGTGCTCGAGCACATGCTGCAGCTCGGTCAGATCTATGAGGTCTTTATCCACAACATGGAGATGGAGGCCCACGACCGTACCGCCAAGATCCACGAGGACCAGGAGAAGGCCGCCGAGCCCGCGAAGGCCCTGGGCTTTGTCGCCGTTGCCGCTGGGTCCGGCGAGGCCGACATCCTCAAGTCCCTCGGCGTCGACGTGATCGTGTCGGGTGGCCAGACCATGAACCCCTCGACTGCAGACCTGCTGGGCGCGGTGGACCAGGTCAACGCGACCTCGGTCATCATCTTGCCCAACAACGGCAACATCCGCATGGCCGCTGAGGCTGCTGCCTCAGCCTGCACCGACAAGAAGGTCGCCGTCGTTCCCACCAAGACCGTCCCGCAGGCCTTCTCCGCGCTGTTCGCGGTCCTGCCCGATTCCGAGCTCGAGGATGCCGTCGCCGCCATGGTCGACGCCATCAGCGAGGTCCGCGATGGCGAGGTCACCCGCGCCGTGCGCGACTCCAGTGCCTCTGACGGTTCTCCGATTCACTCCGGTGACGTCATGGGTATCATCGCCGGCTCCATCGACGTGGTCGGCTCCGACGTGAAGCAGGTCACGCTCGACTGCATCAACCGCATGCAGGAGGAAGAGGAGGGCGACGCGCTGACGATTCTGGCCGGCGAGGAGCTGTCCGATGAGGCCTTCCAGGAGATCGTCGACGCCATCGAGGAGGCTCAGCCCGACCTGGAGGTCGACGCCCATCGTGGCGAGCAGCCGCTCTATCCCGTGATCTTCTCGATCGAGTAGGCAACTGCCCATGTCCGAGCTGTGCTCCGTGCCGCGCGTCTCGGAGCGCTTTGCCCAGAGCAATGCGCTCGTCGAGGATATCGCGCGACTCAAATATGTTTCGGGTAAACGTGAGGAGGCCCTTCGCCGTCTGGGAATTCGGACGGTGGGGGACCTCCTTCTCCATATTCCCCATCGCTACCTGGACTTCACTCGCTCGTGGTCCATCGAGATGGCGCCCATCGGTACCGTGTGCACCATCATCGCCACGGTCGATCGCATCGTTCAAAAGCAGCCCCGTCCGCGTGTGCAGGTGACTGAGGTCTCGCTCGTGGACGAGACGGGCGTGCTGCAGGTTGCCTTTTTCCGTCAGCCTTGGATTGCCCAACAGCTTAAGCAGGGCGACCGCCTGGCCGTGATGGGCAAGGTCGAGTTTGCCTTCGGTTTTAAGCAGATGGCTTCGCCCCACTTTGAAAAGCTCGAGGACGGGCGTGCCGCGGGTACCATTTTGCCGGTCCACTACGTAAGTGACGGCGTGAGTCAGGCATGGATGCGCCGTATCGTGAGCGGTGCGCTCGAAGTGGCTTCCAATCCGTTCGATCCCATTCCCGCGCCGCTGCGCGCAAAGCGGAAGCTCATGAGCAATGCCCGTGCGCTGCGCTCGATCCACTTTCCCTCGAGCATGGCCGAGCGCGACATCGCACGCCGGCGTCTTGCCTATGAGGAGTGTCTCTGCTTGCAGCTCGCGCTGCGTCTGCGCAACGATGGCGGTATGGTCGACGTAGTGCCTTATGCGCATGACGCAGGCGGGCACCTGGCGGCGCTCAAGGAGGCTCTGCCGTTTTCGCTGAGCGACGAGCAGGAGGCCGCGTTCCAAGACATCCTGCGCGACATGTGCGATGGCGGGCGCGTGATGAACCGCCTACTGCTGGGTGACGTCGGTACCGGTAAGACCGCCGTTGCCGCCTGCGCGTTGGCAGTTGCGGCCGATAGCGGCACCCAGGCCTGCGTTATGGCGCCCACGGGCGTGCTGGCGCGTCAATATGCCGATAAGACCGGCCCCTTGCTCTCGCAGGCTGGCATGACCTGGGCGCTCCTGACGGGCGCCACGCCGGCTGCCGAGCGTGAACAGATTCATGCGCGGCTCCAGTCTGGTCAGCTCGACGTGCTCTTTGGTACGCATGCGGTACTTTCGGAGAACGTCACGTTCCAGCATTTGTCGCTTGTGGTGATCGACGAGCAGCACCGCTTTGGCGTGGGCCAGCGTAACGCCCTGCGCGCAAAAGGCCCGGGTGCCGACTTGTTGGTCATGACTGCCACGCCGATCCCGCGCACGCTTGCGCTTTCGGTGTACGGCGACCTAGATACGAGCATCATCCGCCATCGTCCCGTTCCGGGTGCCGGCGTGACGACGCGCGTCCTCACCGAGTCGAGTCGTGACCTGGCCTATGGCGCCATTCGCGAGGCGCACGAAAAGGGGCAGCAAGCCTACGTGATCTGTCCGCTCGTGGAGCCGAGCGATTCGGCCGATGAGCTCGAAGACGTACCCGGCATCGCTCGCGATGACGAAGGCCGCGTGACCGTGCCTGTGCCGTTGCACGATACGGCAACCGAGCTCGACCGACTGCGCCTGGCGTTGCCGGGGCTTACCATCGAGCGTCTTCATGGCCGCATGCCGGCGGGGGAGAAGGACCGGGTCATCGATGCCTTTAAGCGTGGTGAGATCGATGTGCTCGTCTCGACCACGGTGGTCGAGGTGGGCGTTGACGTGCCCAACGCCACCGTTATGGTCATCGAAAATGGAGAGCGTTTTGGTTTGGCGGCCCTGCACCAGCTGCGCGGGCGCGTGGGCCGCGGCAGCGTGTCGGGTACGTGCCTGGTCATGACGCACTCCAAGGGCAACGGCAGCGCGTCCGCGGCACAAGACCGCCTCCAGTCGCTCGAGAAGACCTCGGACGGCTTTACGCTCGCCCAGATGGACCTGCGTCTGCGCCACGAGGGCGAGATTCTGGGCTACCGTCAGCATGGCGGCGTGACCCTGCGCTTTGTGGACCTGGACGCCGATGAGGAATTGATCGAGTGGGCCCATTTGGACGCGGTCGAGCTCTTGCGGTATGCTTGCAACCTTGACTCCGTGGCGACGCGTCCCTTGCGCGATGCGGTCGCCACGCGGTATCGACACATCTTTAAGGAGGTCAGCGGAGGATGAGAATCATCGGCGGCGAATGGCGCGGTCGTAAGATCGAGGAGCCCCGTGGTCGCGATGTCACCCGCCCCACGACCGATCGCGTGCGCGAGGCGTGCGCATCTATGGTCATGTCGGCATTCGACTTCGATCTGGACGAGGTCCGCGTGCTGG
>CABUTH010000155.1 GCA_902494465.1 uncultured Collinsella sp. | reverse complement strand
TGTAGCGGCTGCGGAAAGTGCGACCCGGAATTCGCTTCCAGAATGGGATGCGCTTTCCCAAAGTGGCCGGTTGCGGAAAGCACGTCCCATTCTGAGCTTCGATTGTGGGACACGGTTTCCGGTTGAGGGCTCGACGAGAAAGTGGGGACCAGTTTGAGCTTGAAATCTGGGACGCACTTTCCGCCGGCGGGCCTGCCCCAGTCAGTCCGCCAGCTGTGCCCATTCGTGCGGATCGTAGACCTTTACGTGCTTGTTGGGCTTGCCGCTCCAGTACTCCTCGTCCATAAAGGGCAGATATGCCTGAACGCCGGGGCAGATAAAGGGAATCCGCTGCTGTTGCAGTCGCTCGCGCTGGCGCTGCTCCAGGTGCGCCTCGGATATGACGGTCGGCATGCCGGACAACTCGACGAGGCTTGCCTGGATTCGCTTAAGGTCGGGGAGTCCCGCGTGCCATGACATCCGCATGATCAAAAAGGATGCACGGCGGTATTTTGCCTGCACCACAGTAATGGCGGGGCGCAGTGTGGGATGGATTTTGTCCCGTTCGGGCCAAAGGTCGGCAGTGATCTCAAGGCCCAGGGTCTCCCATAGGTAATCAAGCTCTTCGTCCATGACGCCTCGATATCTACGTGATCATTGATACTTCGATTGTGTTGCCTGGTGCTATCGTTTTCACGGTAGAATCTGCCAACGGTTGACGGCTACCGCTCGCGGCGTTTTGCCCTTCGTGTACAGCGGTCGGCTTCACAGGTCCTTCACGGGTTGGACTAAATTAGGCCAATTTGACTGAATTTCAAAAAAGTCAAAATTAGGGCTTGCGTCACGGCGAGACTTCCCGTATATTTCTTTCTTGCGCAAAGGCACAGCCGAGCGCAGCGATGCAGTCATTGGGATGTCGTCTAATGGCAGGACAGCGGATTCTGGTTCCGTCAATGGGGGTTCGACTCCCTCCATCCCAGCCATTGCATTTGCTACATATGGCCCGTTCGTCTAGCGGTTTAGGACGCCGCCCTCTCAAGGCGGAGATCACCAGTTCGAATCTGGTACGGGCTACCAAAATTGAACGCCCGGGCCTCGTAAGAGACCCGGGTTTTGTGTATTGACCGTATATACGGCGCCTGCCGTGTTTCGCTCAGATCGAGGAGTAGCCATGGATCTGCCCATCAGCTTGCAAGACATCACGTATGCCGAGAACTATCTGGCGCAGGGCGACTTGGCTACGGCGACGCCGCTGCTGGAGCGTCTGGTGGAGCTCGCCGAGGAGTATATTGATGCTGAGTGCAAGACGGAGGAGAAGCGTCAATACTTTAGCTTCGATAGCAAGTTTGAGCGCTTGGCCTATCGCCGCGTGGAGAAGGATCCGCGCGAGCTCGTGCAGGTCGAGGTGCCGTTTGACCGCCTGTACTCTGACATGGCGTTTGCCTACATTCGCCAGCAGGATTATGTGAGCGCTCGTAATGCCCTGATGCAGGCTGTGCGTTGGGACCCCATGAACTGCAACTATCGCTTGGATTTGGCCGAGCTGTTCCGCGCACTCGAGGACAAGCAGGAATGGGCATCGCTCTCGTTCTCGGTGCTGGAGCGTGCAAGTGATGGCAAGTGCGCCGCCCGTGCTTACGCCAATCTAGGTCAGTACTTCTTGGAGCCCGAGACCGAGAACGTTTCGGCTGCCGTGGGCTGTGCGCGTCTGGCGCTGCGCCTGGCGCCCAACGATGCGCATACGACGCGCCTGCTCAACAAGATCCATACCACCTATCCGGATGCCGCCGATGAGAGCGACGAGCACGTGATGGGTGAACTGGCCCTGCAAGGCGTTCCGACCTCGCCTTCGGCCGAGATTGCCATCTGCCTGATTATGTGCGCGACCGATGCCGCAAGCGACGGCGACAAGCAGGAGGCGACGCGCCTGACGGTGCGTGCTCGCGACTTGGTGGGCGAGGAGGCCTGCGCGGCGATTATTAAACTGGTGCGCGAGAGCGATGCCGAGCTCAATGCCGAGCGCAAGGCAAAGCGCGAGGCTGCGGGCTCAAACGCCGATGGCGCCAAGGAGGCCGGCGATGCCCAGTAAGCGCGAGCGCAAGCTCATTTCCAAGAATCGCTCGGCGCATCACGAGTACTTTATCGATGAGACATTTGAGTGTGGCATTGAACTGAGCGGCACCGAGGTCAAGTCGATTCGCGAGCGCGCCTGCCAGATCACCGATACCTTCGCGCTGATCCGCGGCGGGGAGTGCTGGCTCGTCGGCCTGCATATCCACCCCTATAGCCATGGTGGCGTGTGGAATCGCGATCCCGACCGTCGGCGTCGTCTGCTGCTGCACCGCAAGGAGATCGACTTTCTTGACGGCAAACTTCGCAACCGTGGTTATGCGCTGGTTCCGTTGGAGCTCTACTTTAATACCGACGGCCGCGTAAAGCTGCTGCTGGGTCTGGGTCGCGGCAAGAAGCTCTACGACAAGCGCGAGGACATGGCCAAGCGTGATGTCCAACGCGAGATCGACCGCGCCCTCAAGGAACGCAACCGGTAGGCGCTCTATATAAGTTGCGGTGGAATACGGACTGTTTTGCCTGATTGAGGGACTATTCAGTCCCTATTTCACCGCAACTGCGGGCGTCTCATCTTTCTTACTGTTCTGACACATATGTCTCAAAGGCGGCGTCCGTTATGGGCGTCGCCTTTTTTGTGGGTACATATATCCATGAGGTTCCAACCCGAGCTAGGGGAGTGATCGTTATGGACAAAACTGCGTTCTTTACCATGCCGAGTGGCCTGTACGTGGTGAGCGCCGCGGCGGACGGGCTGCGTGCCGGCTGCGTTATCAACACAGCGGTGCAGGTGACATCCATGCCGCCGCGTATTTCGGTTGCCGTGAACAAGGACAATGTCACCTCGGGCGTCATCGCATCGGCCAAAGCGTTCGCGCTGACCGTGATCGATCAGACCGCCGACATGCTCTACATCGGTAACTTTGGGTTCCGCACCAGCAGCGATTATGACAAGTTTGCCAAATACGAGACCCGCGAGACGGCTCTGGGCATGCCCTATGTGCCCGATCACGCGGCGGCCCTGTTTAGCTGCCGTTTGATCGACACAGTGGATGTGGGCACGCATCTGCTGTTTATTGGCGAGGTCGAGGATGCCGAGCGCCTGAGCGACGAGACGCCGCTGACGTACGACTACTATCACAAGGTGCTAAAGGGCAAGACGCCGCCCAAAGCCTCGTCGTATCAAGGCTAGAAATGTTCTAAAAATACTTGCATTATGTTATTGAGAATATATACTAATAAGTAAGTACACCAGTAGTCACGTTCGAGAGGAGAACATCATGGCTGAGGAGAAGAAGACGTATAAGTTTGTGTGCACCGTTTGCGGTTACGAGGTTGAGGTCGACACGCCCGAGCTGCCCGAGGACTACGTGTGCCCGGTGTGCGGCGTCGGTCCCGATCAGTTTGAGCTCGTCGAGGAGTAACTCGTAGACACACGGCGATTAGCCATACAGAGCTCTGTCCAAGGGTCCCGGCTGGATATTCCGGCTGGGACCCTTTTGATTTATCTGACGGTTTAAAACGGTCTCACGTGTTACAGATTAAGACGTTATATCTGGACAGTCACGCCATCCCAATTACATCCCCGTTAGCAGCACGATGTCGAGAATCGTCACGATGACGCCGATCCCTACGAGCAGCGCGTTGAGCGGGCGCGAGTTGGCGTATTTGCCCATAACGTGGGCTGAGCTGGTGAGCCGTATGAGCACAAAGACCGTAATCGGCAGCTGAAGCGACAGCAGTGCCTGACTCCAGATGAGACCTTCAAAAGGATTTGGGACGACCAGACACGCCGCCACTGCGCCGGCGAAACAGGCCGCCACCCCGATCGAGGAATGTCGGTCGTGGATGTCGTATTCCTCGTCGAACATGCCCGCGGTGATGGTGCCTGCCGCCATGCCTGCCGTCACACTACTCGATATGCCCGCAAACAGCAGTGCCACCGCAAAGATGGTCGAGCTTGCCGGGCCCAGAATGGGGGAGAGCGTGTCCGCTGCGACGGCGAGGTCGTCTACGACAATGCCATGCGCAAAGAAGGTCGTTGCGGCCAGGATGACCATGGCCGAGTTGATCGCCCAGCCCACGCCCATCGAAAAGAGCGTGTCGAAGAGCTCGTAGCGCAGACGTTCCTCGATAATCTGCTCGCCTTGGCCTTCGAAGTGCATGGATTGGATGACCTCGGAGTGCAGGAAGAGGTTGTGAGGCATAACAACCGCGCCTAGGACACTTACGATAATCGCGGCCGAGCCGGTGGGCATACTGGGTGTGATCCAGCTTGCGGCGGCCTGCGGCCAGTCGACCTTGACTAGCGCAAGCTCGGCCAAAAACGAGAGTCCTACCACGCCGACGAAGGCGATGATCCAGCGCTCGGCACGCTTGTAGGAGTTCGTCATGAGCATTGCCATCGATGCCGCGGCCACGATGACGCAGCCGGCGCGCACGGGCAGTCCAAAGAGCATCTGGAGCGCGATCGCGCCGCCCAGGACCTCGGCCATAGCGGTGGCGATGGTCGCGAGGTAGGCACTGGCAAGCACCGTGCGCCCAACGAAGCGGGGAAGGTAACGTGTCGTGGCCTCGGCAAGACAGGCGCCCGTGGCGATACCCAGGTGTGCCGCGTTGTGCTGCAGCACAATGAGCATAATA
>CABUTH010000154.1 GCA_902494465.1 uncultured Collinsella sp. | reverse complement strand
TGGAAGAAAAGAAGCAGAACGCCCACTTGAATCGAGAACTTCTTTCCAAAGAAATCGCCTACCAGCCCTGTTGGTAGCTCGAGGGCGACCGTTGCAATGTTGTACAGGGCTTGATAAAGGGCGATTTCCGTGACAGACATTCCTTTATCCGCAAGGAAAAGTAGAAACACTCCCCGATTTAAAACAAATCCCGCGAGAACGAAAAAGGCGGAATAGATGTGCAGTTGCGTAGCGGCATTCTTATTCATTTGGCACTTCCATCAACTACTTTTGTCGGGCCGCTCGCTACTGACTCGAAGTCTGAAGTGTTTACAGTTGATGTGAAGAGCGGTAAAGCTTTTGCACAGGGTATCAATGGAATACATCCGAAGCGTTTTCGGCAGTATCATCGGCGAAGGCGGGATTAGCCTTTACGCGGCGCTCACCCTCGATGTATTTGACGATTTGATCAATCGTCTGGTTGGCGTGGCTCTTGAGCTTGCGCTCATAGAAGAAGAGGCCGAGCTTGCCGCGTGTGCCAGACGTGTTGCCACCCACACCCTGAAAATCCTCGGTATAGGTGAGCTCGCAGGCACCATCGCCAGCAGGTGCAGCCTCATAGCGCATGGTATTGATGCCCGCCGCATACTGAAAACGGACCTCATAGAGACATGGGTAGTCAAAGTGCTTAATCTTAACCTTGATCGCCATGCCCTTGGCCTTGCCTTTTGCGGACTGGGCGCGCTTCTCGTACTTATATCCGTTGAGCTTGTTGCGGCTGGGACGCTTGCCCGTGGCGTTCTCGATATCCTGCATGATGGACCCCGCCAGAGCGTCAAAAAGCTCCTCCGGCGTCACCTTAAGCGTTTTGGTGAGCTGCATGATGGCTCCTTATTCGTTTGAACCGTTCGAGCCATTGTACCGCCCCAGGCTCTCCCATGCGTTGCGGTGAAATGCGGACTGTTTGGCGGCTTTTTTGGCCAAAACAGTCCGTATTCCACCGCAAGTTATCTGAGGGCTAAAGGTTGTAGGTGACTACTTGAGGTTCGGCGGGTTCGACGAAGATGGTTGGATCCGGCTGTTCCACGCGGACGAACTTGACGGTCACGGCCTCAAAGCCCGCCTTGTGCAACACATCGGCGTAGACGCGCGCCTGCAGGGCGTGCTTCTCCTGCAGCTGTTCCGGCGTCTCGTCCGGCGTGCCGCCCGTCTTGTAGTCGATGACCAGCGCACATGACGAATCCACCGGGTTCGTCGCCAAAGCGTCGATGGCGCCCTCGGCATATGCACCGTAGCGAGCGATGTCCTCGTCCTCGCAGCCCAGCGAAAAGAACGGCACCTCGGCGCGAACGCACGGCCAGGCAAGCAGCTCGGCACGGACCGCCGACTTGAGCCAGCGGTCCAGGGCAACGTCGAAGCGTTCGCGCTGCTCCGGCGTCAGGCACCACAGGCGCGCCAGCGCATCGGCACGCTCAGCGGGCAGCGCATCGGCACCCATCTCGATCAGCCACTGGCAGGCGGCATGGAACGCCGAGCCCAGCGCCATGGGGTTGCCGGCGGGCTCAACGGCGGCCACGCCTGCATCCGTCATCTCGGAACCATCCGACTCCGCATCATCGCCAGCCTCGTCCATGGGCACATGCGCCTCGGCGGCTCGGTCCTCGGACTCGGCATGCAGCGCCGCGGCAATTGACGAGTAGCTGTACGAATCGCGCGCCGGATACGGGCAGGTGCCCATGCGTACGCCCACCGCCCGGGGATACACGAGCTCAAACGCATCGGGCTCGGGGTCGGCAGGACCGGGAACGGCGGCGCGGGCATCCGCACCGGCACCCTCCGGCTCCGCATCGCCGCGGACAAGCCTGCCCTCGGCATCAAGCGAAGCGTTGGCCTCAAACGCCTGCTCGCCAAAGGTAAAGTCCGAAAGCGAGATGAGCTCGTAGTCGCCCGGCTGGGAGTTGTCGAACACCAAACGGTCGGCATCGAGCTGCGGCATGTCCAAAGTGTCGGTAGGCAGAATACGACGCAGCACGTCGTAGGTCAGATCGGTCTCGACGTCGAAGGTCGGCGCCGCCACCTTGCCGCGGCTCACGCCGGCATCCATCGCCAAGATCACCAGCTCGCGGGCACGCGTCATGGCGACATAGAGCAAGCGGGCCCGCTCCTCGAGCGAAAGCTGCAGGTCGTCGTTGCGCAAGCGAGCAAATGCCTCGGCGGGAGAACCCGTCGCGCAGACATCCTCCATGAGCTCCGGCGGCAACCATAGCGACGTGCCCTTACCCTTAAACGCATGCTCAAACTGCTTTTTGACGTCATCGCCCTTTACGAACGTGCCGTCCGCGAGTTTAACGCCGTCGAAGCGTGCCGGCAGCGCCACGACCTGCGCTCCGCCCTCGACACGCCCCATCTGAGCCGCACCCGAGGACTTACGCACGCCAAAGCACTCCGCAACCGCCACGACCGGATACTCCAGGCCCTTGGAGGCATGCACCGTCATGATGCGCACCGCGCCGTCACCCTCCTCGTTGAGGGCGCCTGGGGCCTCCTTGCCCGCCAAGAAGCGGTCGAAGGCAAGCGCAATGGAACGCGGCGAGTTACCGAACTCGGCCTCCGCCTCGGCCACGGCATCGAGCGCCTTAAGCACGTTGGCGGCAATGGCCTTGCCCTCGGGACCACGCTGTGCCAGACGCACAAACCAGCCGGAAGCGTTGACCACGTCGCGCGCGATGGCGGCGAACGAATCGCGTCCCACGCGACGAAGCGCGTAGCGCAGCACCTCGCGGGCACGCGTCACGAGCGGCAAGCCCTGCAATCCCGGCACATCGGAATCGCTCATAATGCCCGCATCGATATTGCGACGCGACGTCTCGCCCGTCTGCTCGTCGAGTTTGGTCGCCAGCGCCAGGAACTCCTGGGCGCCGAGTGCAAACATCGGCGAGGCCAACAGCGGCATAAGGCCTTGGGCCGTATCGGCCGGATTGGCAAGCGCGCACACCAGGGCGCGCACCGTCTGCACCTCAGCTGCCTGGGCAAAGACCGAGCCGCCTGCGATCACGCAGTCGAGCCCTTGGTCGCGGAAGGCCTGGGCGTAGACGTCGGCGTTGGTCATGCGGCCCAGCAGCAGCACCATGCTGCCCTGAGGCTGGCCCGCTTTAACGAGCGCTTGGAATCGCTCCGCAATCACACGAGCTTTCGCCTGCGTTCGCTCCTGGGTACTGCCGCCGGCAACGAGCAGCGCCTGGCGGCGCGAAGCCTTTGCTTTGAGCTTGTCCTCGCGATCGTCACTCGGCTCAAGATCCAAGAACCCCTGCATCAAACCACCGGTATCGCCGTCAAAGACGCGTGCCACATAACGCAGCACCTCGTCGTGGCTGCGGAAGTTGCGCACGAGCTTGACGAGCTCGCCGGCGGGGGCATCGGAGACGGCAGCCGTCTCGGGCGCAGTAGACGAGCCCACTTTGCGCTCCTGGCGACGGAACACCTCGACCTCGGCGCCGCGGAAGCGGTAGATCGACTGCTGCGCATCGCCCACGGTGCACAGCGCGCGCTCCCCCGCACCCGTCAGATAGCGTATCAAATCGACCTGCATCTGGTCGGTATCCTGGAACTCGTCGATCATGACCATCTTAAAGCGGCCCTCGTACGCAGCACGAATGGCAGGGTAATCGCGCAACGCCTCGTACGCCATGCGCAGTAGGTCGTTATTATCGTGGGCGGACTGGTCAGCCTTGAGCGCGCGGTATTCCGCCTCCACAGCACGAGCAAGCCCCACCAGCGCATCGAGCGCCGGACCGCCGCAGGCAAGCACGATATTGATAAATGCATCGGCGGCCTCGGCCTTGAGCAGCTCCACCTGCTCCTTAGGAAACGCCTTGCTCGCCCGCGGCATGCTGCACGACATCATGAGTCGCGCCGCATCCTCCATGGTTTTGCCGCTCGCCTCAAACGCGTCGATGGCATCGAGTGCCACCTGCGCTTTCTCGGTCGCGGCCTTGCTCGCACCCAACGCCGCGCGATAGGCGTCGGCAAGCGCAGAGGTGTCAGCCTGGCCGCGCGTCACGCACACATCGTCCATGCCGCCCGGCAGCTGGCTCGATAGCTCCAGCAGGTCGCGCACCAGACCTTTGATGGTGGTACCGGCGCCAAACGGCCCGCCCTCGCCCGCCATGGGATACCAAGCGTAGAGGGCCCTAAGCGAGGCGGCGAGCTCAGGCGCGGCATCGGGCGCCGTCGCGCGCCCCAGCACATGCTCGACAGCCTGGTCCATAAGCTCGTCGGTATCGGTGAGCACCGTGAACTCGGGATCGATACCCAGCTCCAACGCGTGTGCGCGCAGGATACGCGAGCACATGCCGTGAATGGTCGAAATCCACGCATCGTCGACGGTCAGGGCCTCCTCGTCCATGCCCTCGTCGATGAGCGCGCGGCGCACGCGGTCACGGATCTCGGCCGCGGCATCTTTGGTAAAGGTAATGGCGAGCACCTGGTCCAGATGCTCAACGAACGGACCAGATTCGGGCGAGAGCGCGTAGACGATGCGGCGCGTGAGGGTAAAGGTCTTGCCCGAACCGGCGCCCGCCGAGACAAACAGCGGACGGTCGAGCGTTTTGACGATCTGCAGCTGTTGCGGCATCAAAGTCGAAAGATCCATGGCCTACACGTCCCTCCTTTCAAACGTTCCTTCGTGGTTATACGAGCAGCGCGCATGCGCGGCCTGAGCCGACGT
>CABUTH010000153.1 GCA_902494465.1 uncultured Collinsella sp. | reverse complement strand
CTGTCGGTCATTCCGTTCTCGTCGTCCAAAAAGTGGAGTGGCGCCTCGTTTGCGCAGGGCTCCTATGTGATGGGTGCGGCGCAGTTTGTGCTCTCTGATCGTGCGTTTGCCCAGGTCGAGAACCGTGTCGCCGAGCTTGCCGATACCTGCCGCGTGCTCGTGGTGGCGCGCGTTGACGGCTTTACGCCCGATGGCGATATGGTGGGCGAGGTCGAGCCCGTGGGCTTTGTGACCATCCGTGACGAGATCCGTACCTCGGCGGCCGAGACCATCGGTTACTTTAACGAGCAGGGCGTGACCCTCAACGTGATCAGTGGCGACGACCCGCGTACGGTGTCGTCGATCGCACGCGTGGTGGGCGTGCCGGGGGCGGACGCTTATGTGGACGCCACGACGCTCGATACGCCGGCCAAGCTCGATGCCGCAGTGGACCGCTACCATGTCTTTGGTCGTGTGACCCCGCAGCAGAAGCGCGAGCTCGTGCAGGCGCTCAAGCGCCGCGAGCACACCGTGGCCATGACGGGCGACGGCGTCAACGACGTGCTGGCGCTCAAGGAGGCCGACTGCTCCGTCGCCATGGCGGCCGGCTCCGATGCCGCGCGCAACGTGGCCGAGATCGTACTCGTCGACAACGACTTTGCCTCGATGCCCGCCGTGGTGGCCGAGGGCCGTCGCTCCATCAACAACCTGCAGCGTTCGGCCTCGCTGTTTTTGACCAAGACGCTGTTCTCGATGGGCCTGGCGGCGCTGTGCATCGCGCTGCCGCCGTACCCCTTCGAGCCCATCCAGATGACGCTCATTAACTTCTTTTGCATCGGCGCGCCGGCCTTTGTGTTGGGCCTGGAGCCCAACAATGCTCGCGTGAGGGGGTCGTTCCTGACGAACGTGCTCAAGCGGGCACTGCCGGCGTCGATTGCGGTCATTTTGGCCGCGGCGCTCGATATCTTTGTGGCGCGCGTGTTCGGCTTTAACCAGCTCACGCTGTCTACGATGTGCCTACTTACGTCGTGCGCGGCGAGCGTCAGCCTGATCTGGCGTATCTCGCAGCCCCTCACGCCCTTACGCGTGGCGCTCTTTGTGTTTGTAGTTGCCGGCATGCTGACGGGCGTTATCGGATTCCCGAAGCTGCTGTCTATTGCCAACCTGTCGATGGGCCAGATGGTTATCTTGGCTGTCATCGTGCTCTTTACCTGCTTGGTGTTCTTTAAGCTCGCCACGATGATCGATTCGCTCAAGCCGCGTCGTCGTCATGCCGCAACTGGTTTTGGCCGCGGTGTGCGCGTCCGCTTGGGTCGCGGTGGCGGCAAGGTGAGCTCGACGGGTTCGACGGCGGAGCGTTTTGCCAAGCGCGTCGCCGCCGACATGGCACAGCGCCGCGATGCTCGCACCGTTCGCGAGGCCGAGGTCCGCGCACTCGAGGGCGTGGCCCAGGCCCAGCCCAAGAAAAAGAAGGGTAGCGGAGCCAAGCGCTCTCGCGTAACCAAGTCCGCCCAAGGCATCAAAGTCTCGATGCCGAGCAAAAAGAAGAAGTAACTACGCGCCCTGGCGATGTTGAATTGGTGCCTTGCTCCTGTGGGGCCGTGGCGATGTTATGCTCTAACCTCGATTGTTTGAATTGCTTCGAAAAGAGGATGCCGTGATCTGCCCGCATTGCCTTAAGACTATCGAGGACGGCGCCTCGTTCTGCCCCTACTGCAACGCCTATGTGGGTCCGGGCGATGGTCCCGAGCACACCGAGTTCGTGTTCTGTGAGGGCTGCGGTGCCCGTCTTTCTCCGCATGATCGTACGTGCCCCAAATGCGGACGCCCGGCTCCGGGTATCCTCTCCGAGGACGCGGCCGCATCCGATCTGGCAGCGGGCCGCACGGCGGGCTTTCCGCGCCTAACGCAAGAGCAGATCGATACCGAGGTGCCGCATGCGCCGGCCTCTGCCGCTGCGGTGCTTTCGGACGCCGCCGACCCCAATGAGACCTGCGTGCTGCCAGCTTTCGATAAGGATTTCGGTATCCCCAAGGTCGATATTCCCACGCCCGTTTCCCTGCATGACGATGCTCAAAAACCCAAGCGCAAGGTGCATCCCGACGAGGACGCCTATCACAAGCACAAGCGTCATATCCCCAAGCCGCTCATTATCATCGCGGTCCTTGCCGTCGTTTGCGGCGGTGCCTATTGGTTCGTGACGACCGATCCCATGGGTGTCATGCCTGGCTTCTACGACCAGTTTGGCCAGGCCGCGCAGACGACCTTCCCCACGCGCCAAAAGGGCGAGTCCACTGAGGACGATACCAAGCAGGACGATTCTGCCGAGGTGGTCCAGGAAGAAACCGTGCTCACCGATGATCAACTCTATACCAGGCTCGACGGTCTGTATCAGACCATCGTGTCCTACGCTGACGAGGACCAGATCGGCGAGGTCATCGATTCCTTTAACAACGGCTATCTCCGAACGCCGCTGTCCACCCGTCAGGAGCTGTCGCAGAGTGCCTACGCCCTGCGCGACCAGATTAAAAAGACGCAAGATGAGCTCAACAACCTGAAAGTACAGGACGATACGGTCTATGCGGATGACATCGCCCACTTAAAGCAGCTTGCCGAGTGGATGTATGAGCGCGTTGACGTGATCTGCCAGAGCTGGGACATCTCGCTGGCCATTCCCGATGGCGAGTCGATGAGTTCCCACCAAAGCGAGATCCTGGCGCCCATCGCGCAGGGCGGCAACAGCGCGCTGAACCAGTACGATGCCAATGTGGGTTCCTGGAAGCCGCAGCAGCGTTCCTAAAATTAGTTCGCCATAGTCGGCATAACCTACGTGCGCAATTGATGTAAGCCCGTGCTTATTGCTACAATTCGTACAAATATGCTTTAAACGCACGAGGAAGGAACCACATGTTTGGTTTTAAGAAAGAGCTCTACACGCCCGAGTATCAACTTGTCGGCGACGAGTGCGCCGTAATCGAGACGTCGAAGGGTACCATCAAGGTCAAGTTTGACGGCGAGGGCGCTCCCATTCATGTCGCGAACTTCTGCGAGCTTTCCACGATGGGCTTCTATGATGGCCTTAAGTTCCATCGCTATGTGCCCGGTTTTGTTATCCAGGGCGGCGACCCCAATACCCGCGACATGTCCGGCGCCGACGTCGCTGCCGGTCTTGAGGGCCCCGACGGCATGCCCGGTACCGGTGGCCCCGGCTACTGCATCAAGGGCGAGTTTGCCACCAATCCGCGCAACAGCCATGTCGATGGCGCCCTTGCCATGGCACGCTCCATGGACCCCGATTCCGCGGGTTCGCAGTTCTACTTCTGCCTGGGTGCCCAGCATAACCTCGATTCTGGTTACACCGTCTTTGGTACCACGGTCGAGGGTCTCGATGTGATTTCGCAGCTGCGTGCCGGCGACGAGATCGTCCATGTCGAGATCGTTCACGAGTAAAGGGGACTTCCTTGAATAGCCAGCTGATCCAACAGGGCCGCGCCGCTTACCGCGCGGGTGATTTTTCTGCTGCAGCCCAGATGCTTGGGGCAGCAAAGACTCCCGATGAGATTATGGGCGAGGCCGATCACCTTCGTGGCAACGCCTTGATGCACCTGGGCATGTATGCCGAGGCCGCCGAGGCCTATGCCGCCGCCCTCAACGACGGCACCTACGGCAAGCGCGGCGCGCTGCTCACCAACCGCGGCAAGGCGCTCGCCGCCGTGGGCGACTACACGACGGCCGCCCAGGCGTTCTCTGCTGCTACGCAGGATGCTTCCTATGCCACGCCGTTCAAGGCCTATCTGGGCCTGGGCAATGCGCTGTTCCAATCGGGCGACTATGCCAACGCGGGAACCGCCTTCCGTCAGGCTGCCATCGACGGCGCCAATCCAGCTCCTGCCGCCGCGCTCGGCGAGCTCGGTCGTTGCTTCATTAAGCTCGGCCGTCCGGCGGATGCCGTGGAGACCTACCGCACGGCTATCGACTTTGCCGGCCCTCGCGACGACACGCGTGCGCTTAACGCCGGCATGGGTCAGGCGCTTTCTGCCGCCGGCCGTCCCTCCGACGCACTCGACGCCTTTAACGCCGCTACTGCCGATGGCATCTACCAGCTCACCTCCGAGCAGGCCGATGAGCTTGCCCGCGTGCACGATTCGCTTGCCGCGCTGTCTGCCCAGACGGCTATGGCCACGGCTCCGGCGCCCGCGATGGACGCTCCTGCCGTCGATCCTCTCGATCCTACGGGCGCGACCGGTCAGTTTATGCCCGATCCCTCGGACACCGGCTTCTTTACGCTGTCCGAGTCCGAGATGGTCCAGCAGGACCGTCAGGATCGTAAGCAGGCCAAGGTCCGTCGTCGCCATCGCCACACGGGTCTCAAAGTCTTCATCGTGCTGCTTCTGCTTATTTTGATCGCCGCGGGCGGTCTGGGCTTTGCCTACACGCGCGGCTTTGGCTTCCCGTCTCAGGAGTCTGTTGTTACCGATCTGTTCCAGGCTGCCGGCGACGGTGACACCGCAAAGGCCGAGTCTTGCCTGGCCTCGAGCCTGTCCGAGGACGCTAAGTCGATGATCATCTCCTCGATTCCGCAGGGTGCCACCGTGTCCGTCGAGGGCATGGATCAGTCCATGACCGAGACGACCGCCAAGGTGAAGGCATCGCTGTCCAAGGGCGGCGAGCAGGAGTACACCGTCAAATTCGTGCGCTCCGACAACCATATCGGCTGGGCCGTTTCTTCG
>CABUTH010000152.1 GCA_902494465.1 uncultured Collinsella sp. | reverse complement strand
TTTTTCATCGGCAAAATCGCAGGATTCCAGTATCGAAACCGCAGGAAACGGCACCTTTAAAGTGTCGATGCTTCGGGGGTCCGATTTAGCTCGTTCACTTCTCGGAAAAGTATTAGACCTCGCTGCTAGCTACCCAGAAGGACACCTCTCCCTTCCCCACTGCCACCCAAAAACTCATCCAACATTAATCTTGGCTCAAGAATCGCTTAATCTATAACCTGCACTATAGAGTTCGACCAAGGGCGGGGCGGCACCGCGCAACGCAGGCCGCCGAACGCAACGCTCGCGCCCGGGCAGATCGCCCGACGTCGCGCCCGTCGAACGAAAGGACAGGTCATGGACGACCTCGAAAAAGTTGAAACCATCCGCACCAAGTGCAGCGTGAGCTACACCGATGCCAAGGCCGCGCTCGACGCCGCCGACGGTAACGTTCTGGATGCCATCATTTGGCTCGAGTCGCAGGGCAAGACCCGGACCACGTCGGCGCATGCCGCCACCGAGTCCGCGCCAGTCGATGAGCCCTCTGCCGAGATGGTCGCCGCGCAGGCAGCCTACGAAAAGTCGAGCGAAAAGACCGACTTCTCCAAGAAGATGGACAGCGTGTGGGAGTACCTCAAAAAGCTCTTCCGCCTGAGTCTGGACACCAAGTTTATCGCCACGCGCCGCGATGCGATCATCCTCAACATCCCCATCCTGATCCCCATCGTCGCGCTGTTTGCCTGGGGCGCCACGATATGGCTGATGCTGATTGGCCTGTTCTTTGGCATGCGCTACCGCATCGACAGCGACGGCGACGTGCCCGGCAGCATCAACAACCTTATGGATAGCGCTGCCAACGCCGCAGACGACATCAAGCAAAATCTCAACGACGACAAGTAATCGCAGACGGGGGCACGCATGGCACGGATCTTGATCGTAGAGGACGAGGAGAAAATCGCCCGCTTTGTGACGCTCGAGCTGGAGCACGAGGGCTACCAGGTGGAACACGCCGCCGATGGCCGCACTGCCGTGGACCTGGCGCTGGAGCGCGACTACGATTTGATTCTGCTCGATGTGCTGTTGCCGCAGCTCAACGGCATGGAGGTCTTGCGGCGTGTCCGCAAGCACAAGGATGTGCCGGTGATTATGGTCACCGCGCGCGATGCCGTGATGGACAAAGTGGCCGGGCTCGATGCCGGTGCCGACGATTACCTGACCAAGCCATTTGCGATTGAGGAGCTGTTCGCACGGATCCGCGTGGCACTGAAGCGCTCGGAAGCCGTGCGAGCGGCTTCGGGCGTTGGCGGCGCCGGTACTGGGGCGGGCACGGCAGGCGGCGCGGGCGCCGGAGCCGCTGCGCTGCCCCCGGTCGGCGACTCGACCCAGGCTTCCGCCGCACCCTCCCCCGCTGCGCTCGCCGTGGGCTCGGTTGCGCTCGACCCCGACCGCCGCGAAGTCACGGTCGGCGGCTCGCCCATCGCGCTCACGGCCCGCGAGTTCGATGTCCTCGCCCTGCTTATGGCGCATGCCGAGACCGTGCTCACGCGCGAGCGCATCGCGCACGAAGCGCTGGGCTACGAATACGTGGGCGACACCAACAACGTCGACGTGCACATCGCGCACCTGCGCGCCAAGATCGAGGACGCCGGCGGCGCCCGCATCATCCAGACCGTGCGCGGGGTGGGCTATGTCTGCCGCGCGTAACGCCGAGACCAAGCGCGTCACCTCCATCGCCCGCGCCATCAACTGGAGCTATATGTGGCGCCGCCTGATGAGCTACGTCTGGCTCGATCTGCTGCTGATGGTGATTGCGGCGGCGATCCTCGTCTATGGATACAACCAGACGCTGCCCGACGGCGCGTTTACCGCGGGATGGATCCCCGGCGCCGCCGTTCACGGCGTGACGCTGACGCCCACACGCGGCTGGGATCTGACAACGCTCACCTATACCGTCGAGCTTGCGCGTACCACCAAGACTTTCCCCCTCGCGCAGGACCTCGTCGCGCTATGGCCTCTCTACCTTGTCGTTGTGAGTTGGCAGGTCATCAGCGTGCTCAACATGCTCGGCGGCGCCCGCCGCGTGCGCCGCACCATGGCGCCGCTCAACGATCTGGCCCTGCGCGTGGACGAACTCGGCCGCATGCAGCTCTCCGGCGGCAAGATGGAAACACTGGAGCAGGCCATCGAGCGCGCAAGCGTCGACTCGCCGAGCGTCACTACCGGCGACGCCGACCTGGCAAGCATCGAGGTTGCACTCAACCGCCTACTGCGCCAGATGCAAGAGGCCAAGCTGCAGCAGATGCGCTTTGTCAACGATGCGAGCCACGAGCTGCGCACGCCTATCGCGGTGATTCAGGGCTACGTGAACATGCTCGACCGCTGGGGCAAAGACGACCCGGACGTGCTGGCAGAGTCCATTGCCTCGCTCAAGGCCGAAAGCGAGCATATGCAGGAGCTCGTGGAGCAGCTGCTGTTTTTGGCGCGCGGCGATGCCGGGCGCACGGTCCTGCGGCGTGCGAATACCAACCTGGCCGCACTGGTCGGCGAGGTATGCGAGGAATCGCAGATGATCGATGCCGCGCACACATATCGACTGGCGTACGATGCCGCACTTACCAGCGACCCGCGCTGCGACGCGCCCGTTGACGTGGCGCTCGTGAAGCAGGCTCTGCGCGTGATCGTGCAGAACGCCGCCAAGTATTCGGACGCGGGCACATCCATCTCGTTTGGCGTGACGCCGGATGCGGGCGCGGGCACGATCGACATAAGTGTTGAGGACGAGGGCATCGGCATGAACCAGGAATCCGCAGCTCACGCGTTCGAACGGTTCTACCGCGCCGACAACGCGCGCGATGCCGGCGCGCAGGGCTCGGGTCTGGGGCTCGCCATCGCCAAGTGGATCGTCGACAGCCACGGCGGCGTCATCGGTGTGACCTCAGTCGAGGGCGTCGGCAGCCGCTTTACGATTCGCCTGCCACGATAGAAAGCCCCTCGGCATAAATAAAGGGATAAGGCCATGCGGCCCTATCCCTTTTTGCTAGCTATGGCAGCCTGTGCGCTACTCTCGGCACAGGTGCACGGCGAAGCCGGCGAACTCGCGCTTAAAGTACACGAGCTTGGTGCCGCCGTCGGGCAGCAGCACGCGCGACTCCTCGTTGACCTCGAGCCCGCGCTCGGCAAACCACTTCTCGGCCGCATCGATGTCGTTGACGGCAAAGCCGATGTGGCCCTTGGCGCCACGACCGTTCTGCTTCATGATCTCGACCAGCGAATCGTTAAAGTACGAAACCGGGGTCTCAATAACGGGCAGCCCCATCATCGTCGAGAACAGCTCCGCGATCTCCAGGGCGTCTGCCGGGTCGGTGGCGTTAATGCCCACATGGGCAACGCGCATACCAAAGAGCTCTACCGGGTTGGCGTTCTGCTCACTCATGCAGTCAGCGCCTACTGAGCCATGACGTCGAGAACGGCCTTCTCAGCAGCGACGCGGTTCATGCCGGTCATGAAGGGCACGCCACTCACGTACGGGCAGGTGAGGCCCTCAGGGGCAACGGTGGTGGCGATCAGCAGGTCGGCGCCCTCGTCGCAGTAGTCCTTGGCCTCGGAGATGGCGCACTGCACGATCTCGTACTTGTCGGCGTAACCGTTGGCGTCGAGCAGGGTGGCGACCTTCTGGGCAACAAGCGTGGAAGTAGCAGCGCCAGCACCGCAAGCCAAAACGATCTTCTTCATAGGTAGTGTCTCCCTTCATGGTTTACTTTAGGTAAGTGTACCGCAGCGAGCGATGGCACTCAGCCTCGATGAGCTTTTATGCCAGTTTGCTTGTGCACTGCGTATAATACATCTAGTACGTGTTGTCATACCGCTCGCGCTACGAGCGACTAAGGACCCTAACATGCCCGATTCCCGCACACTCTGGACCGCCGTCGTTATCATCTGCATCGGCGTGTCGGTGTTCTTTAGCGTCAAAAAACGCACCACGTTCAAGCGTCTGCAGCAGCTTATGGCTGCCAAACAGTGGGCCGAGTTCGATCGCTTGCTCGACGGCAAACTCACCAGTATGCTGTACCCGCGCTACAACCGCGACTACCTGCGCCTGAACTCTTATCTGCTGCGCGAGGACCATGAGCGCGCCAGCGAGATGTTCGACCTGCTGCTGGGACTCAACCTCCCCAAGATGCAGCGCGTCGACCTGGTGATCAAGGCCTTTAACTACTACGTTGGCCAGGAGGACCGCAAAAAGTCTAAGGAGCTGCTGCACGAGATCAAGGGCTTTGAGGGCGGTCAGGCCGAGGCGGTCGCACACGAATGCCAGCTGATGTACGACACGATGATCCTCAAGCGCCACAACGACATTCCCGAGCTGGAGCGCATGCTCAAGGAAGCCGGTGACGACCCGGTCAAGCGCTGCCGCCTGGAGTATCTGCTGGCGCTGCAGTACCAAAACAAGGGCGACGAGGCCAAGTTCCAAGAGTTCCTCGAGAAGTCGGGCCAACACTCGATGGCCGTCAACGCGTAACAGACGGCTTGTGCTAGACTTCTAGTCTCACGGGGGCGTGGCGGAATTGGCATACGCAGGAGACTTAAAATCTCTCGCCGCAAGGATTGTGGGTTCGAGTCCCACCGCCCCTACCATTTGGCTTTTACGAGCCCGTGCCCCCTGGGGATGCGGACTTGTTTCTTTTGGACGCCGGTGGGGCTCGAACCCGCGAGGGGGCGAGCGTCAAGCGGACGCGCAGCGTCCGCAGCGAGC
>CABUTH010000151.1 GCA_902494465.1 uncultured Collinsella sp. | reverse complement strand
ATCCTCAAGACGTCGAACGAGGCGGTTGCCGGTCTCGCGCGAGCTCGCCTCGCGGGCCTCCACGGCATCGAGCGCGGCCTTCAGACGGAGCTCAGTCGCGTCATCCTCTGTCTTCATTTGTTCGAGCTGACCCTTGAGCTCTGTCGCTTTGGAGGCGTGGGCATCACGGTCAATCTCGGCGGCCGCTGCAGTCTTTTGGGCCGTGGCAATCGCCTGGCGCTGATCGGCGACGATCTGGTCGTAGCGGCCTGCGATATCCTGGCGCGTCTCGCGCTCCTCGGCCTGATCGGCAAAGCGCTGCTCAAGTTCGGCCAGGTGGGCACGGGCATCGGCAAGTGCCTTTTTCGCGGCGTTCATCTCGCGCATGGCCGAGGCGCCCTGGGCGATAAAGGTGCCCACGGCGTTCGCAGTGTTCGAGACAGCGGTCCCTAGATCGCGGCTCGCGGCGGGGGAGTGCGGGGCAGTCGGGCGAGCGGTGTCGGCAGTGTCCGCATCGGCAGCCTGCGGCACGGCGATATTGCCGGTACCGCCTTCGATCACAGAAAAGCCTGCTGCGTGCGGGTCGACCGCATCGGCGCCAATCGTGGGATGCTCGAGCTGCAGAAACGAGGGCATGGCGCTGCCCTGGTCGGCAACCGGAGTCTCGCCGGGTACGAAGGTCGAGGCTGCCTCGGCGGCCTCCTCTTCCTCGGCGTCAACGTCAGCGTCGGCCACGGCGTCTTTCATCGCTTTGACGGCATCCATCATGGAGTCCATGACGGCGTCGAGCTCTTCTTCCGAAGAAACCTCGATAGGGCCCGTAGCTTGCGGAGCGGCATCCTGTACGGGGTCGTCGTCCTGAGCGGGCGCATCGTCGTTTTGCTCGCCGGCATCTTCGGCGCCGGGGGTTTCCGCCGTAGCGCTTTCGTCCAAGATGGGGTCGTCGAGGTCAATATCATCGCAGGTCACAGCATCGGCATCTGCGGTGACGTCTGCGGAATCATCAATATGCTGTTGAGTCTGGGGGTCCAGCTCGTCTGTCATAGGCATGTGCTCCTCATCGTTGTTCGTCACCCTATGATAAAGTCTCGCGCCGACATCCCGTGCGCTGCAGCAAAGTTTCAAAACGTGTTCGATTGCTCGCGTCGATAGCAAAAACTCGGCCACTTTATCCAGTTTGTACTTGACATTCCCTTCGCCGAAAGACGTTGCGCCGTTCGCCTGCCATGGGCTTTATTTTTCACTTGAACCCGCTAAAGTTGCATTTCAGCTTTTGGCGCGTGAAGTTGGATGCGCGCAGTCGACGGGCGGGCCCGTCGCGATTTGAAAGGACTTTGTATGGGACTTTTCACTGGTAAGACCGTGATCGTTACCGGCGGCGGCAAGGCCACGCTCAAGGACGGCTCCGCTGGCTCCATCGGTTACGGCATCGATATCGCTTTTGCCAAGGAGGGCGCGAACCTCGTCATCACCGGCCGCAACGTCGCCAAGCTCGAGGCCGCCAAGGAGTCTCTCGAGGCTGAGTACGGCGTCAAGGTTCTGCCTGTTCAGGCCGATGTTTCGGCTGGTCAGGACAACGAAGCTGTCGTCCAGAACGTCATCGACAAGGCCATTGAGGAGTTCGGCCGCATCGACGCCGTCGTCAACAATGCTCAGGCCAGCGCCTCGGGTGTGACCATCGCCGACCACACCATGGATCAGTTTAACCTGGCCATTTACTCTGGCCTGTATGCCACCTACCTGTACATGCAGAAGGCCTATCCGCACCTGAAGGAGACCAAGGGCTCCGTGGTCAACTTTGCTTCGGGCGCCGGCCTGTTTGGCAACTACGGCCAGTGCAGCTATGCCGCCGCCAAGGAAGGCATCCGCGGTCTGACCCGCGTCGCTGCCAACGAGTGGGGCAAGGACGGCATCAACGTCAATATCGTTTGCCCGCTTGCTTGGACCGCTGCGCTCGAGAACTTCCAGGATGCCTATCCCGAGGCGTTCAAGGCCAACGTCCACATGCCGCCGGCTGGCCACTACGGCGACGTCGAGAAGGAAATCGGCCGCGTTGTCGTTCAGCTCTGCGGTCCCGACTTTAAGTATATGAACGGCGAGACCGTCACCCTCGAGGGTGGCATGGGCCAGCGTCCTTAGGGGTTACGGCGTTTTACCAAACGCCGTAACGGGCCGACGCTGCGCGGGCCGCATTTGGACAATCTGACGTTCAACTTCAAGGGCGCGACCGAAAGGTCAGCGCCCTTTCGTTTCACGTCACCTTGTCTCAAATGCGGCCCGCTCGCTGACGTTGACAAAACATCGGCGTTTCCGTGGTTGGTAAATAGCTCCACTCATTGGGGACGTACTTAAATGAGTGCCACAAAATGAGCGTGGATAATCTCCCGTTTTTGGTCTGTGTTTTGGGCAAAAGTGGGAGATTATCCACGCTCATTCGGTAAGCGTCCAAAAATCCACGCTCATTTGCCGTGTCCCTGCCGCGCCACCTCTTGCGCCAGTTTCTGTCGAGTCGGTGCTTCTTGCGGGTTGCCCGTATAATGGTCTGCGTATGAACCGCAACCAAGGAGTTCCAGTTTATGGACCAGAACCTTTTTAAATTCGACCTGATCGCCGAGGACCCGACGACGCACGCGCGTGCCGGCGTACTGCACACCCCGCACGGCGACATCGAGACGCCGATTTTTATGCCCGTGGGCACCAAGGCAAACGTCAAGGGCATTCCTACCGAGACTGTCAAGAAGCTCGGCGCCCAGATCGTGCTCGCCAATACCTATCATCTGTCCATGCGTCCCGGCGAGGACACCATCGCCGAGCTGGGCGGCCTGCACAAGTTCATGAACTGGCACGGCCCCATCCTCACCGACTCGGGCGGTTTCCAGGTCTTCAGCCACAACGATGCTGTCAAGCTCACCGATGAGGGCGTGCGCTTTATCGTCAACGATTACGACGGCCGCCACGTGTTTTGGACGCCCGAGGACAACATGGAAATCGCCATGAAACTCGGCTCCGATATCTGCATGCAGCTCGACCAGTGCCCGGGCTATCCCGCCACGCGCGCCTACGTTGAGCGCGCCGTTGAGCTGTCGAGCATGTGGGCCGAGCGCTGCTATAAGGCGCATACCCGCGATGACCAGGCGCTCTTTGGCATCGTTCAGGGCGGCATGCACCTGGATCTGCGCCTGCGCTCGCTGCGCCATCTGGAGGAGTGCGGCGACTTCCCGGGCTATGGTATCGGTGGCTATTCGGTGGGCGAGGATCACGAGACCATGTTCGAGACCCTGGCGCCGCTCGTGAGCGAGTACATGCCCAAGCATAAGCCGCGCTACCTGATGGGTGTCGGCAACCCCACCACGCTCGTGCGCGGCGTGGGTGTGGGCATCGACATGTTCGACTGTGTGCTGCCGACGCGCACCGGTCGCATGGGTACGGCGTTCTCCAGTGAAGGTCGCCTTAACTTCCGTAACGCGCGCTTTGCGCACGACGACGGCCCCATCGACCCCACCTGCACCTGCCCGGTGTGCACGGGCGGCTACAGCCGCGCGCTCATCCGTCACATGGTCACGCAGAAGGAGATGCTCGGCGGCATTCTGCTGTCGATGCACAACATCTACTACCTGCTCAACCTGATGCAGCGCGCCCGTCAGGCCATTATCGAGGGTCGTTACGGCGCGTTCGTGAGTGACTGGATGAACAGCCCTGCGGCGGTGGATTACTAAGAGCGACAGACACGCTTGCAGAGCGTGGGCACGGCAATGGTCGAGCGCCAGCCGGTCGTCACATTCGCTGACACCGGTTGCGCGACCGCTGACCGATAGCTTGCAAGTGCTTGATGCATCGTGGGTACCATACCGAATAGTTGATGTTCGGGCGGGTGTTTGACGCATGGCGTCGACCCCGCCCGCTTTTCTTTTTCTCGATAGGAGTACCCATGATTAAGAATGAGAACGTCGAGTGCGAGCCTGCCTACGACGAGACGTACCGCCGCGGCCCCGTGGTCATGCGCGGCCCCATGATTCCTAAGGACAACACCTACGCCAACCTGCTGGCGCCCGAGGAGTCGACCGACTGGCTGCACGCCGACCCCTGGCGCGTGCTGCGAATTCAGGCAGAGTTTGTCGATGGCTTTGGCGCACTTGCCGAGCTTGGACCTGCGGTGACCATCTTCGGTAGCGCCCGCACGCCCAAGACCGATCCGCTCTACAAGGCGGCGCGTACCGTCGGGCGCAAGATCGCGCAACGTGGCGTGGCGGTCATCACCGGTGGCGGCCCCGGCATCATGGAAGCGGCCAACAGGGGAGCGGCGAGTGTCAACGGCAAGTCAGTTGGCCTAGGCATTGAATTGCCGCACGAGCAGGGGCTCAACAAATACGTGAACCTCGGCATGGACTTCCGCTACTTCTTTGTGCGCAAAACCATGTTCGTTAAGTACAGCTCGGGCGCCATCGTATTTCCCGGCGGCTTTGGTACGCTCGACGAGATGTTCGAGGTTCTCACGCTGGTGCAGACGCACAAGGTCAAGCGTATGCCGCTCGTGCTGGTGGGCAGCGAGTACTGGCAGGGCCTGTTCGACTGGCTCAACGGCCCGGTGATGAATGCCGGTATGATCAGCCCGCTCGATCCGGAGCTGGTGCACATTACCGACGACCTCAACGAGGCCGTCGACATCGCCCTGAGCGGGCTGATGTAGAGTAGCTAAAATGGGACGTGTCTCTATAGTTTTGTCAACCGCGCGCTTCGCGACATTTCGGCACGACGCATCCGGGCGCCT
>CABUTH010000150.1 GCA_902494465.1 uncultured Collinsella sp. | reverse complement strand
CGACTCCATGCTCTTTGCGGCAACCCGACGCAGTGCCTCAGGCAATCCGCGGACTGCGGGTGTCATCGTCACCTTATCGACCGCCACGCTCGGTTTCTATGTGATGCAGTCGCTCACCAGTAGCCTGTGGCGTCCCGTCTTCAACACGCTGCTCGCAAACATACTGGTCAGCCAAAACAGCCCTGCAGCTATATGTATCATCACGGGTACCGTCATTAGCATCGTCTTTGCTCTGGCGCTCCTCATCATCGATGCAGCTAGAAGCCTTATCGTTCGCAAGCTCAAACGGCAATAGACACGCTGCCGTCAGACGCCAAAGCCGCTACACCCGTGGCAGGTTCCTGCGTTTTATTCAAAGCTTGCCGTCAAGGTGCGCCGAGCCTTTACAATAGGACAGTCCCAAGGACGTATTCGATAGCTTCCGTGCAGCGCATGCGCGCCGCGCGTGAAAGGATATATTGCCCCATGCCTTCAACCCTTCCCGCCCCCATCGATAAGCTCGCCATCGTCGTCGTTACGTACAAGCGCCAGGAACTCCTGGCCAACTTATTCGACTCCATGACCGAGCTTACGGCAGCGCCCTGGCGCATCGTGATCGTCGATAACGAGAATTCGCGTGAGACCGAGGCCATATGCACCGCATTCAACGAGCGCCTGGCCAACCTGTGGGGCACCGACATCGAACAGCCCGACGCGAAGGGCGGCACCGACCGCGTCATCTACGCACCACAGCTCGAAAACGGCGGCGGTGCAGGTGGCTTCTCCGCCGGCACCAAATGCGCCTACGACCTGGGCGCCCAGTGGTTCTGGGTGATGGACGACGACGTGCTCGTCATCCCCGAAGGCATCGAGCGTCTTGCCAAGTGGACCGACCGCTACGATGTCATCCAAGGTTCGCGCCTGGACTTTGACGGCGGCGCCTTCTTCTGGCAGTACCAGCTCATCCTTTCACTCGGCATCCCCAACCCCATCGCCAAGTGGGATCTGGGTCCCGAGGGTTACCGCACCATGAACCAACTGTGCTTTGAGGGCGGCATGTTCTCGCGCCGCGTGGTCGACAAGATTGGCCTGCCCGACGCACGCTTCTTTATCTACGGCGACGATGCCTGCTACGGCTACGTGGCCAGCCAGCACTTCCCCGCCGCCGTGGTTGCCGACGTGGTGCTCAAGCGCGCCCGCGCCGTCTCCAACTGGGATATCGCCGGCAAACGACAGCTCAACTCCACGAGCGACACCAACCGCTACTACATCATGCGCAACCGCGGTTATCTGGCACGCTACATGCAGATCTACGGCGACTACCACCCTGTGCTGTTCCGTCTGGGCAATGCCGCGACCTTCTGCAAGGAGTTCATTCGCCTGGCTGCCGTTGACAAGTGCTTTAAGACCGGTATACCGGCGCTGCGCCGTGGCATGAAGGACGCCCGCAAGATCGTTAAGGATCCCAACTGGAAGCCCATGCCGCCCATGAAGGACGCAGAACACTAAAGGGCTTTCGCCCGCCGCTACAGTCGTTGGCACACCACGGACACACGCTGACCGTCAAAACCAAAGCCCCAACGCATGCGCCCGACGGCGGGGCGCGGCACGCGGATATCATCGATGCCGTCGCGTTCTATGTCGAGCAGTGCCTGAACCGCCAACAGTTCCAGGCCCAGGGCATCGACGCCAGGGTCGTACATCATGTTGATCGTTATCAGCGGTCGCTCATCGAGCATGCCGAGCGTGTCGGCCACGTCAAACACCCGACCGGTGGGAATCACCTGGATATCCCAGCGATCCGAGACGCCACTTCGCTTGGAGCTGGGATTGCAATAGCCGGGCAGTCCAAAGCAGAGCCCCTGAAGCGCCAGATGATAGGCTGTCGGCACATCTGATTGGCCCACATCGATGCCCAGATCGCCGATAGCACAGCTCAAAGCTTGCTTTACAGTGTCCTCGTCTCCTCGACACAGCCCGTCATGGAACGAGTCGATAACTCCAACGTCCTCAACGGCGCACTCAAACCATTCCAGAATTACAAGACGGAGCGCCTGACGCACTTCGTTATTAGGCAGACGCAGGGAACGAAGGCACGCGCCGTCCTCCGAATGCCCCGTCATATCCGTCGTAAGGAATCCAGACAGATACAGCGCAGTCCAGATATCTTCAGGCTTGGCGGCATCGACCTCCTCGGCATGCATATGCACTGGCGCCTCAATAAACCCATGCGGCTCAACCAAATCGAACAATGAGGACAGGCGAATGAGATTCCAGTCGCCGACGCATGCGCTCAGACGGTCGGCGTAACCATACAAATCCGCCCGAACGGGCGCGACGCAACCGCGATGTGCGTAGTCCACCACGCGCTCCGGGCTCGAGCAATAAAAACCACCAAGCAGGTAGCCCTCGAACCACTCACGCGCGTCATCCAGACAGCCGTTGCGACCGATGCAATCCAACAGCACCTGGACTTCGTCGTCCGAAAAACCGAACCATCGATCACACCAGCTCGACAGCGGTGTCGCCGATCGATAGGAAACCCCACGCTGGGACAACGCAAGCTCGGCAGGACCGGAGCGCTCGCCCATAAGACACGTCAATCGCAACAAGTTGCCGGCGTCGGCAATGGTGTCGAACAACATCCGGCTGAGCGACTCTAGGGAATCCACGTTACCGTCGTCCTTAGCGCCCAAACGCTTTGGACATACTGCGTCGTAGTCGTCTATCAGAAGAACAACCTGCTCATCGAAAGCTGCCTGGAGCAGTTTAATGAGTACGCCAAGCGCCGCATCGATCTCCTTATCGCTGGTCACCCCACGCGCCGCCCTCTCGATAAGACGGACCTCACGTCTTGACAGATCAGGCGCGGCAAGCAGCGGCAGCAATCGGGCGCACTCGTGCGCGACAGCGCTGCGAATAGCCGCCGCAGCATCGGTGTCGCGCCTCGCAGCGGCAGCCAAAAAGTCGAGAATGATAACCGGATAACACGCGTACTCATCACGATAGCGACCGCCGCCCGCCTGCCAAATCTGGGTGCCAACGAACGGGCTTCGATCCGGCCGTTGATCAGGTCGTTCCAAATAGCATTTGAGCATCGATAGATTCATGCTCTTGCCAAAACCCTTGGGCCGACAGCAAAGCGCAACAGGTGCTTCGCTGTCCAATATATCGGCAATAAATATAGTCTTATCGACGAGTAAACACCGATTGATTGCATCGGAAAAGTCGTGCACATCAACCGGCAGAGCTGCGTTATCCGCATAATTGAGCAACCGTGCGCCAAACGCATGAGCAACACCATAATTCGCCTGTTCAGACACCGTAAACTCTCCTTCTAACGCAGCACGATGCCCATTGTAGCGAGCGGGTAGAGTGCAACAATATCGACATGCAAACGTTTCGGGCAACGGTAGCAACAGACCCCCGAGGGGGCATAACAAATCGTTGCACAACAAAAACGGGGCCCGATGCCGCCGCACCGGACCCCGTCCCAAACTCTTATAGAAAACGATCTGGAAGATTACTCCTCCGAGCCGTCCTCCCCAGAAGCCTTCTTCTGCTGATCGAGCTTATGCTTACCACTTACGATAGACGTAGCGCCCAGTGTGGCCAAGCTTGCACTAGCAAGGCTCGCCATCACAATCAGATCGCCCGTCTTGGGCATATTGCCGCCAGATGACTTGGTAGTTGTAGTCGTCGTGGTTGTAGTGGTCACCGTTTTGGAGTCATTCTGCTCCTGGACCTGGTTGTCAGCACCGCTCTTGTCGTCGTCTTTGGACTGTTTCTTTTCGCCCCCGGCCTTGCTCTTGTCCTTCTCCTCAGATTCAGACTTCTTATCCTCGCCCTTCTTCTGTTCGGACTTGTCGCTCTTCTCCTCAGAGCTAGAACCCTTGTCGGATTCGGTCTTCTCGAAAGCCTTGTCCTTGGAGTCGCCCTTTGCGGCTTCGGTCTTTTCCGCGGAAACCTGATCAGAGTTATCCTTGTTCTGGGTCGAGCCGTTATTGACGCCAGCCATCAGCGAAGAGCCCAGCGTAGAACCAAGCTGCTCGGAGAAAGAGGGCTTCTTGTCCGGCGAAGTAACGGGAACGTCCGGCGCCTTATTCGAGTCATCCTTAGAAGCATCGGAACCAGGGGTTGCGTCAGAGCCGGAGCCGTTGTTAGAGCCGGTGCCAACGGACGAATCGCTCGAGCCAGTGGAAGAGTCAGAGGAGCCAGCGTCGGTCGAACCAGAGGCGGCGCTGTCCGTATTGCCGGCAGAGCTTGAAGACGAATCGCCCGCAGCAGAGCCGTTCGAGGTAGAGCCGTTGTTGGTAGTGCCACCAGCAGAGCCATTACCGTCAGCATCGGTCGAGGGCGCATCCATCCTGTCGTCGCTGGCATCGTCACTCGGGTCGTCATTCGAATCAGGTGTCGGCGAGGGCGCGGGCGTAGGCTCGGGCTGCACGGGCGTCGCAGCGGTAGCCTCGTCCTCAGCGATATAAACCAAGCAGTCCTTCAGCTCGTTGCGGTAGCGGTTCTTCCAGCCCTCATGATACTGGGGCTGACTCGAAAACTTGGTGGCGACATTGTTGACCACGCTATTGGAGAGCGCCGTCACAAACTCGCGGTCGGACATATCGTTGGAAAGATTCGCCCAGCGGAAAAAGTCCCTGCAGCCACCGGTGCCGCACATGTTGGTGATGCTCCACACCATGCCCTTGACGCAATCGGCGCGGCCCGAAATATCAATACCCAGGCCGCTCTTAAGCCACGCCTCGGTCACCGCAT
>CABUTH010000149.1 GCA_902494465.1 uncultured Collinsella sp. | reverse complement strand
CGGCCTAGCGGGCGGCGAGGTCAACCGAAGAGGAGGCGGGGGCGCAAGGCGCCCGGATGCGTCGTGCCGAAATGTCGCGAAGCGCGCGGTTGACAAAACTATAGAGACACGTCCCAAATGGGCTAGTCCTTGGGCGCCCAGGACCAGAAAAAGTTGATGAGGGCCACACGTGAGGAGGCGCCGGTCTTTTTGTTGATCGAGGCGATATGACGGTAAAGCGTGGAGCGCGAAAGGAAGAGCGTTGCGGCGATGTCTTGAACACTCTCGCGCGATGCGACCAAGGCCTCCAAAATATCGCGCTCGCGCTGCGTAAGCTCAAAGGCGACGGCGAAGGCATCGAGGCGCTCGTCGAGTGTGGACTCCGGCACCTCTGCGGGGGCGGGCTCGCTCTGGGCGGATACGGGATCCGTGCCAAGGTCGCTAGCAGCAAACGCCAGGTCGCCGCGCACTTCAACGTCATAGGCCTGATGCCCAGACTGTCCCAGCAGCGAGATCGCAATGCCCACAAGCAGTACAAGCCCCACGCCCACTGCCAACAGCACGTTCTGGCTCGAGACAATCGCCACCGCCGGTGCCGTCACGAGCATCGCGCAAACGTTATTGATGACGCGGCCCATGCACGGCCACAGATACGACCAGTGCGCATACACCGAAATGGCGGCAAACTTCGCCGTGAAAAACACCACGAAGAAGCCCGCACCCAGATAGAAGATGACGGTGGCGGCAAGTATGTTGGCGCCGTTGGCATCGGTGATAAGCACAGCGAATGAGAGCGTGGACAACATGGCGGCGCAGGTCATGATGATGTTCATACACGAGCGCCCGCGCAGGTCAAATAGGGCGCCGGCGAGCAGAGCGCTCACACCCATCAGCAAGCGCGACCAATCGCCCAAGTCAACGGACCCGGCGGCGTGCGAGATCGTGAGCCCCGCATTGAGGGCGGCAAACACCCCGGTAAGGCAGGCGGTTGCAATCGTCAGACGCACCACGGCGCGCCGAAAAGCCGCCGTTGACTCGGGATCGTTTTGCCATTTGGCGCCAAACTCCGATGCATCCACCGAAAGCTCGGCGATATCGGGTTCAGGCCCAAACTCAGATTCGCCGCGCAGCTTGGCACGGCGGACGCCGTGGAGGAGCGCCACCTGCGCGACCGCACAGGCAACAAAAACAAACTGCTGCGGAATCCCCGCGGGTATCACCATGTGGCTGAACACCTGAAGCAGGACGCCCAGAGCATATGAAAGCGCCGCCGCGCGCGCCAAGTACGGCGTCCGCGCAAAGCGCCGCGCAAAGTTGGCGTGAGCGGTCGATCCGCAGTAGCCCAGCGTGCAGCACGCCATCAAACCGCCGGCAATTACCACCTCAAACCGAACCGCCATAATCATCAGCAGCAATGCCGACACCAGCAGCACGCCCGTGATGTCGCTCGTCGTATCGATCGCGCGGGGGCGGCGATAGTACAGAATAGGACGCACAAAAAAGCCGATTACGCTCGCACCGACGATGAGGGTCTCGTAGGTAGCAACCTCGCTCGGCGGCACAAACTCGGCCACGCGCATGTCAAAAAGGTACTCGCCAGCCAAAAACGTAAAATAGAACAGCGCCAGGCATATAATCTCCCGAATGCCCCAACGCAAATACGCCGTTGTGTCTCCCACACCTTTCATGAATACCCCCCCCCGCAGTCGCTTAATGGCCTGCAAACTCATTCTATTAGAGAACCAGTCCTAATATCGAACCTATCCTCAAAATGTCGCTAATTTGACCCCAACAGCCCACGGCGTAAACCGATTTTGAGCCGCAAGGCCCAGAAGGGGCGCGCGGTCTCTAGCTCGACAAAGAGTGCCCCCAACTGCCACTCATTTAAGTACGTCCCCAATGAGTGCAAGTGCCGCAAGTGCCAATCAAATGACGAGAGTGGATAATCTCCCACTTTGAGCCCGCATGCAGGCCAAAAACGGGAGATTATCCACTCTCATTCTGTGGATAGTCATTGGGGACGTTCTTAAACGACTAGTCAAACAAGAACGTCCCCAATGATTATGTCCAATGCGCTACACCAGGCGTATGGCCTCCTGGACGGCACCGTAAAGGTTGGCGTCGTTGCCGAGCTCGGCCGCCTTTATCTGCGGCACAGGAATGCCGGCAAGGGTCCCTTCGTAACTCGCGAGGGCCAGCGGCATCTGCGCACGCAGGGCATCAACGAGCTCGGGATGGCACGAGATGCCGCCTGCGATCACAAAGACCTCGGGGTCGAGCACGGCTTGCAGGTTGATGAGCTGTCCGTCAAAGGCGCGAGCGTAGCGGTCGAGTGCGCGCTGCGCCGCCATGTCACCACTCGCGATCCACTCAAAGACGCGGCGGCCGTCCACCGGAGAACCCGCAGGCAGGCCCTTCTCGGCAACGGCAGCATCGCGGAGCGCACGCCAACCGCCCGAATCGGCAAAGGAGTTTCCCATGTTCGCGGCAGTCGTGACATCGTTGCGCAAGAAGCTGAACTCGCCTGCAAAGCAGTGCGCGCCGCGCAGGACCTTGCCGTCGATGACGATACCGCCGCCGATGCCCGTGCCGATAGCGAGCACCACGCCAAAACGCGTCCCGCGCAGAGCGCCAGCCGCATACTCACCGAGTGCACAGCACTTACCGTCGTTATTGACGGCAATCGGCACCCCCAGTGCCTCGCGCATGAGCTTTCCGAGCGGACAGCCATCCATAAACGTGAGCGCACCACCGCGATGGATCGTTCCTGTGACATCTCCTTCGTAGATGCCGCCGGGCGCACTCACGCCCACGGCGCTCACGCGCTCGCGATACGGCTCGACGAGCGAGATCAGCGCCGCGACCGTCTCCTCAGCCGTGGTAAAGCCCGTCGGCAGGCTTCCGCGCTCGCGGATGGAAAAATCCTCGCCCAGCACAGCCCATTTAACGGCCGTACCGCCCACATCGATTCCAAAAAACTCCTGCATGTTCACTCCTTACATGCGTAGCCCCGGGCGCGCATCGCCGCGACCATCACAGGGGCTACCCCCCCTGCGATGGTCGCGCAGCAAGTCACGCCCGGAGCCGATTATCTCTGTTTTACGCCTCTAATTTGGTCAGGCGAAGCATCATATACTGCTTACTTGGGAGATCGATGCGGAACTTGCCCTCAAAGGTTCCGGGAAGCTCCTCCTCCGTCATGCCCCATGTGTCCACGACACTCACCTTGTATCGAGCGCCCGACTCGCCCTCAAACTCACGAGACCACTCATTTAAGTACGTCCCCAATGAGCGTGGCAGAATGGCTCCCCTTGGCAGCTTAAAGCCGTCATGCAGGAACCATTCCGTCGCAGCCTAATGAAAGGGACTGGGTTGTAAATGTTGGAGAAGAGCCGTTAGCGCCCGGGGGCCAGGATCACCAGAGCGTCGTGCTCAAAGGGATGCTGAGCCACGCGCACGGTGCCGTCACCGTTATCGCGGACGGGCAGCTTGGCGATGCGCTTGTCCTCCATGTCGAGGACCGTCGCCGTCCAGCCACGCGCGCCGTCGAGCTTAAACTTGAGCGCCGTGGTGCGCGGCAGGTACGTGACGACGCGATCGCCAACGCGCGCCACACGGATGGACTCGCGCGCGTCGTCGAGCAGCTCCTGCGCCGGAACCACGGCAAGCGCGTCGTCGGCAGCCGTGGCACCCAGGCCGGCAAGCACATGCTCAATCGCGCCAAAGTCCCACACGCCCGCAAACTGCAGGCACTCTTGCCAGCGGAACGGCATGTCGAAGCCCTCGCCCAGCACCGAGCCTTGGCTGCGCGATGTCTGCCAGTTCCAAACGCCGTGTGCGCCGTAAGTTACGCCGGCACTGGCGCCGGCAAGAATCGACGACCATACGCTCGCGCGGCAATCCTGCGCGGTGAAGCGCCAGTACACATTGCGCGACGCACCCATCTGCTCGTAACAAGGCTCAGAGTTGACCATCGGCTTTTTAGGGTAGTTGGCGATAAAGTCCTGCGGCAGACGCCATGCCTCGGGCTGGCCCTCGTAGTTGTGGCCGGGCTGGAACATATAAAAGTCCAGACGGTCCAGATACTGCGCCGGAATGGTGCGATTGCCGCGATTGATATGCATGGTGCGCAACGCGTCGGGCGCGCGCTTAACGACCTCGTCGAGGGCGTCCTCGTAATAGGCGATCGCCTCGTCGCCGGCAAAGTCGGTATCGCCCGTCACCACGTAGACGGGGTCGAACTCGCCCAGGTTCTCGACGACGCGGGCAACGTGGGCACGGACCTCCTCACGCGGCATAACCTCGGCGCCGCAACGCTCGGCGATCTTGGCACCCCAGGTACCGGGCACGTAGTTGCACCACATAAGCACGAGCGCCGGACGGATGCCGTGCTCGACGGCCGCGCGGCACATGGCGGCGGCGCGGTCCCAATATGCCTGGTTGGGACGGGACCAATCAAAGTGCACGCCGTCCTCGCTGGCATAGGGCCAAATACCCAGGTCGGGGCAGCAGCGGTCCCACTGCGGCAGCGTGTTGATCTGCAGCACATTCATGCCCTGCTCGGCACGGCGGGTCAGGTAGTAGTCCCAGTCATCCTCGGCAATGCTCGTAAATGCGCTCCAGCACGTATCGGCAAACCAGAAGAACGGTTTGCCCTCGCACAAAAAGCCATCCTGGCGACCGTTGACGGTCAGCTTTCCCAAACTCATCTGCATGTCCTTTCGTTTGATAAAGGATTTGCGAACCGTCGGGGGGGTTAGCGGGAAACCCCAGCGCAAGACCCGCCAGATG
>CABUTH010000148.1 GCA_902494465.1 uncultured Collinsella sp. | reverse complement strand
CAGCACCATTTGCCGGACCCACCGAAGACATCCCACCGGTACCAGAAACTGCATCGGCACCTACGACATACTCCGCATCTTCTTTGAGCAGCGTAGAGCCAAAGTGCTCCTGCCCCTCAAACCAAAGCCCCGTCAAACCGCGGCCATCAGCGGCAAGCAAGATTTCACCCAAAGGCGAAGCAAACGTCGTCGTGACCACCAGCGGCTCCTTTCAAAACTCCGCAACATAATACCGCGAATTGTGCAGACAACCCCGCAGATACGTTTGGACAGACTCGATTGTCCAAGGGAGGGCGTTTTCCCTCTCAATATCGGCCGATACCGAGTCGCAACGTACAAAACGATGTCCGGCAAAAACGAAGGTGAATGGTTTTCCGAGAAGTGAACGAGTAAAACTAGGGCGCCGAAGCATCCGCATTTTTTGATTGCAAAACACCAGGATTCATACGATAAAACCGCAGGAAATGGCGGCCAAAATATGCCGATGCTTCAAGGGTCCAAAACAGGTCGTTCACTTCCCGGGAAACCATTCACCTTCGATTCGCACCAACCCCAAAGTCACCTCAGGCAGCAGGCGCAGCGCGCCGCAGCTGCCGGCCGTGCTCCGCGGCCCCCAAAGGCGGCAGGCGCGAAGCGCCGGGGCCGCCGCCGGGACCAGGGCCCGCAACAACCACGCGCCCCCGCATCAGCCCAGCGGCCCCAACCAACAACGACCCCATCGCAGGCCGCTTGCAGCAGCGTCACCGCAGGCGGGGGCCGGGCTAGTTTTCAGAACACTCCGCAGACCAGTGTGGCGCCTTGTCCGCGGCTCCGAAGGAGCAGGACAAGGCGCCACACATGGTCGAGGACGTTCTGAAAACTAGCCCAGCCCCCGCCGGACAGGTCACACTACTCGCAGAGCAGCTTAGCAATCTGGACGGCGTTAGTTGCCGCGCCCTTACGGATTTGGTCGCCGCAGCACCAGAAGGTGATGCCACGCGCGGCCTCGGGGTTCGAGATGTCGCGGCGCACGCGGCCGACCCAAATCAGGTCCTGGTCGGAGGTGTCCATCGGCATGGGGAAGCGGTCGTGTGCATCCTCGGCAGCCATATCGTCAACCAGCTTGACACCCGGGGCAGAAGCCAGCGCAACACGGGCCTCCTCGACCGTGATGTCACGCTCGAACTCGAGCGTAATGCTCTCGGAGTGCGAGCGCAGCACGGGCACGCGCACACAGGTGCAGTTCACGCGCAGCTCGGGCAGATGCATGATCTTGCGGCCCTCGTTTTGCAACTTCATCTCCTCGGAGGTAAAGCCCTCTTCCTTGACGCCGCCAATCTGCGGAATCAGGTTGCTCGCCAGCTGGGCGGCAAACGCGCGCGGCTCGGGAATCTCCTCGCCGCGGCCCAGGGCGGCCAGCTGAGCCTCGAGCTCGGCCATACCGGGAGCGCCGGCACCCGAAGCCGCCTGATACGTCGAGACGATCATGCGCTTCACGCCAGCGAGCTGATGCAGCGGCCACGTGGGAACCAGGCCGATGATAGTCGCGCAGTTGGGGTTGGCGATAAGGCCGTGATGCCACTTGATATCGTCGGCATTGATCTCGGGCACGACCAGCGGCACCTCGGGATCCATACGGAAGGCATGGCTGTTGTCGACCACGACGGCGCCGCGCTTGACGGCCTCGGGCAGCAGCTCCTTCGCGATATCGTCACCGGCGGCTCCAAGCACAATGTCGCAGCCCTCAAAGGCCTCGGGGCAAGCCTCTTCGATTACGATCTGCTCGCCGCGGAACTCGACGGTCTTGCCCGCGGAGCGTGCACTTGCCAGCAGCTTGAGCTTGCCAACCGGGAACTCCTGCTCGTTAAGGCACTCGAGCATCTGGGTGCCTACAGCTCCCGTCGCGCCCAAAATAGCAACCGTGTACTGTTTCATGCTTCCCCCTTTAAAGGTTGTGGCTTTTGCCCGCACGCCGAGCAGGCCGATTATTGTTGCCAGTGTATACAAGAACGGGGCGGGCACGAAACCCGCCCCGTCGAAACGAAACCGAAACGAAACGCCCCGCCGTAGATTTTTGAGACATGACCCAAAAATCTACCGAGCAGTCGCTACTTTTTGAGCGCAGCCAGAGCGGGATCGACCGGCGCAGGAGCCTCCAGATCGGAGACCTTCACAATGCCGTTTTCGTCGGAGAAGGCACGGTAAATGGTCCGAATCGCCAGGTCGAAGTCCTTCTCCTCGACACCGATAATGATATTGATCTCGTCACAGCTCTGCGAAATCATGCGCACGCTCACGCCGGCCTGGCCGAGCATGCCAAACAGATGGCCCGAGATACCTGCACGACCGCGCAGGTTACGACCGACGGTCGCGATGAGCGCCAGGCCCTCGACAACCTCGATCTCGAGCGGCTCGACCTCCTGCTGAATGTCGCCCACAAGCGAGTACAGCGAATCGTGCACATCCTGCTCCTGCACCACGGCGCCAAAGCGGTCGACACCAGTGGGCATGTGCTCGACGGAAACGTCATAGCGCTCGAAGACCGAAAGCGCGCGGCGCATAAAGCCAACGCGGGGCTTGGTGCGGTCGCGGGCAACGTTGATGGCGACAAAACCGCGCTTGCCGGTCACACCGGTAATGATGGGCTCCGCCTCGCCCTCATCAGCCGTCTCGCTAATGATGGTGCCGGGGTCCTGTGGCGCATTGGTGTTCTTGATGACCAGCGGAATACCCGCCTCGCGCACGGGGAACACGGCCTCCTCGTGCAGGACGCTTGCACCCATGTACGAAAGCTCGCGCAGCTCCTCGTAGGTAACGCGGGCGATGGGCTGAGCCTCGGAAACAATACGCGGATCGGCAGAGTAGAAGCCCGAAACGTCGGTCCAGTTCTCGTAAAGGTCGGCGCCCAGGCACTTGGCCAGAATCGAGCCCGAGATATCGCCGCCGCCACGATCGAGCAGCTTGATCTGGCCCTCACGCGTCGCGCCGTAGAAACCGGGCATAACAAAGCCGCCCTGCTGACCGTACTCCTGCACCAGCTCAGAGGTGCGATTCATGCTGAGCGTACCGTCGTGATGGAACGCCACAACCGTCGCGGCGTCCAGGAACGGTAAGCCCAGGTACTCGGCCATCAGGCGGGCGGTAAAGTACTCGCCACGGCTCACAAGCTCCTCGGTGGAGTAGCCGCCCGAGCGGGCGCGCTCGGCAAAGGCCGCGAACTCCTCACGGATGGGATAGGTGAGCTCCAGCTCGTCAGCGATATCAAAATAGCGCTGGCCAATGTCCTCGAGCAGTTCCTCGCACGACACGTGGTACTTAACGTGCGCGTTAACCAGGTAGAGCAGGTCAGTCACCTTGGTGTCGCCCTTAAAGCGGCGACCGCAGGCAGAAACCACCACAAAACGGCGAGCCGGGTCGGCATCGACGATGGCCTTGATCTTCTTAAAGTGTTCGGCGTCGGCGACCGACGAGCCGCCAAACTTGGCAATCTTAATCATGGGCTGGAGGTTACCTTTCTAAAAAGCCTCTGCGAACCTGTTTTGCGCGCTCTGATACCATGGTTTCACCGATTGGGACCAAGGCATCCGAGGAGCAGTGTTATATGGGAACTTATCATAGTACACGAGGACGCACTTTATCGTGCTCAAGTAAGGTGGCAATCCGTACCGGCATCGCTCCCGACGGGGGTTTGTTTGTCTCGGACGAGCTCGGCACCCAGCAGGTCGATATCAGCTCGCTTGCAGATAAATCGTACTTTGAAATCGCTCAAGATGTGTTGGGAATGTTACTGAATGATTACACGGCCGAAGAAATTTCGGCGTGTGTCGACGAGGCATACCGCGGCACGTTCGCGAGTGAAGAGGTTACGCCGCTCGTCAAACTCGACGCAGCGCCGGGCGCTGACGCCCCTCAGACCTATGTGATGGAGCTCTTTGGCGGCCCCACAAGCGCCTTCAAGGACGTCGCCCTGCAGATGCTCCCCCGTCTGATGGCCCGCACTTCCGCCAAGGACGGCGGCGCCGAGCGCATCATGATCGTCACCGCCACGTCGGGCGACACGGGCAAGGCCGCGCTCGCCGGTTTTGCCGACGCCCCGGGCACGGGCATCACCGTCTTTTATCCCGAGGGCAAGGTCAGCCGCGTGCAGAATCTGCAGATGTCCACGCAGGAGGGCGATAACGTCGCCGTCTGCGGCATCCGCGGCAACTTTGACGACGCCCAGAGCGCCGTCAAGCGCATCTTTGCCGATAAGGAGCTTGCCGAGCGTCTTGAGGCCGCCGGCACGGTGCTTTCGAGCGCCAACTCCATCAACGTCGGCCGCCTGGTGCCGCAGGTTGTCTACTACTTTGCCGCCTATGCGCAACTGCTGCGCGCCGGCGCCATCGAGGCTGGCGACACCGTGGAGTTCTGCGTACCGACCGGCAACTTCGGCGATATCCTGGCCGGCTACTACGCCAAGCGCATGGGTCTGCCCGTCGCCAAGCTCATCGTCGCGAGCGACAAGAACAACGTGCTCGCTGACTTCTTGACCACCGGCGTCTACGACCGCAACCGTCCGTTCTTCACGACCATCTCGCCGTCGATGGACATCCTCATTAGCTCCAACCTGGAGCGCATGCTCTACTTCCTGTCCGATGGCGACTGCGAGCTCGTTGCCGGCCTTATGGAGCAGCTTGCCCAGACGGGTCGCTACGAGGTGCCCGCCGAGCTGCTGACCAAGATCCAGAACGTGTTTGGCTGCGGTTGGGCCAGTGAGAACGAGGTCCGTGCTGCCATCAAGAGCTGCTGGGATGCAAACGGCTACGT
>CABUTH010000147.1 GCA_902494465.1 uncultured Collinsella sp. | reverse complement strand
TGAGGCGATGATGACCGCGATACCGTCCTCCATGAGTCCCTGCAACGCCGCACCGATCACGCCAAACGTCAGCCAAAAGACAAGGCCCATAATCACCAGGAACGCCGGAATGGCCGTGTAGCGACCCGTCAGGATGCGGTCGATCTTAACGGAGCGCACGTGCTCGCGGCTCTCGTGCGGCTTGACAACACAGCGCCCACACACGTCGCCGATAAAGCTAAAGCGCATATCGGCCAGCGCGGACAGGCGGTCGGTGCCGGCCTCGCCCTCCATCTGGGTAATGATGTGCTCGATAGCGTCGAGCTCGTTGCGATCCAGGTGAAGCGCCTCGGTCACCAGCTCGTCGCCCTCAACCAGCTTGGTCGCCGCAAAACGCACGGGAATGTGCGCCGTCGCGGCATGGTCCTCGATAAGGTTGGCGATGCCGTGAATGCAGCGATGCAGCGCGCCGCCGTCTGGACCATCGGGCGCACAGAAGTCCAGGCGACCGGGGCGTTCGCGGAACCGTGCCACGTGCAGGGCATGATCCACCAGCTCGCCGATACCCTCGTTGCGGGCAGCGCTAATGGGGACAACGGGCACGCCCAACAGGCTCTCAAGCAGGTTGACGTCCACGGCGCCGCCGTTGGCCGTCACCTCGTCCATCATGTTGAGCGCGATGACCATGGGGCAGTCGAGCTCCATAAGCTGCAGCGTCAGGTACAGATTGCGCTCGATGTTGGTGGCGTCAATGATATCGATGATGGCGTCGGGATGCTCATCCAGGATAAACTGGCGGCTCACGATCTCCTCACCCGTGTACGGCGACAGAGAGTAAATGCCGGGCAGGTCGGTAACGCTCGCCTCGGGGTGGTTACGAATGGTACCGTCTTTGCGGTCGACCGTTACGCCGGGAAAGTTGCCGACGTGCTGGTTGGAGCCCGTAAGCTGGTTGAACAGCGTGGTCTTACCGCAGTTTTGGTTGCCGGCGAGGGCAAAATGCAGCGGCGCGCCCTCAGGCACGGCCGTCTTCGCGGCGCGGGGCGAATACGTCCCCTCGCCCAGGGCCGGATGCTCCGTCGTGCCGATTGCGGCGTTAGCGCGCGGACCCGCATCGGTGTCGTGAACACCCACGAGCTCGATGCGAGCGGCATCGTCCTTGCGCAGCGTCAACTCGTAGCCACGCAGGCGGATCTCGAGCGGGTCACCCATGGGGGCGTACTTCATCATGGTAACTTCGGTGCCCGGCGTTAGACCCATGTCCAAAATATGCTGTCGGAGTGCCTGATCGTCCGATGCCACCGATGCGACAACGGCGTCCTTTCCAATCTCGAGTGTATCGAGCTTCACGTCCGTGTTCCTCCCCCGGCGCCCACAGGGCGTTGCATTTTGTTTATCTTGGCTAACCGTTTGCCATGGCTAACCATTTAACCACGCATGATAGCGCGAACATACGACGATGTTCAATCAACAGATTGTTGCAAGGACCGTCCCCAAGTGCCGCATCTGGGCCATAGCAACGCCGATGTCTTGGAACCGACAGCGAAAGCCCGCCAGAGCGAGCAAGGTGCCTTGAAGCGAGGTGGCATTGACCTTCTGGTCATGCCACCGAAGCTGAAAGGCAGATTGCCGCTCTGGCGGGCTTGCAGCGTCAAATGGTTACGGCGTTTGGTAAAACGCCGTAACTAAAACCCGTGGCGCTCCAGAAAGCGGAAGGCCAGGCGGATCCAGGGACGGACTGCCACCTGCTTGTCCTCGTTGTCGACCGCGGTGTTGGCGTTGCCGAGCGAAAGGCCGTGACCACCCTGGTCGAAGACGTGCATCTCGCATGCAACGCCCTCCTCGGCCATGCGCTGCGCAAACGGGTAGACCTGCGCGATCGGCGCCGTCTTGTCGTCGGACACGCCCCACACAAAGGTCGGTGGCATCTGACGCGAAACATGCGTGGTGGGGCAGATGTCGGCCAGATGCTCGTCAGTTGCCTCGCCGCCCGTCACCATCGACAGGTAGTCGTTGAGCAAATCGCGTCCCGTCTTGCCGCCCGTCTTGGGCACGCGCAAGTCAATGCGCGGATCGCGCGTCTGCATGTCGCGCACATAGGCAAAGTCGAGCAATGGATAGCCCAGCACCACGGCATCGGGACGAATGTCGTCCGGACGCGCCCCGGCAAGTGCCGCAAAGGGGCCGGTCTTCCACTGTGTTGCCAGCGAGGCGCAAATCATGCCGCCAGCAGAAAAGCCCACGACGCACACGCGCTTAGGATCGACATGCCACTCGTCGGCGTTGGCGCGCACCGTGGCGACCATCTTGGCAAGATCTGCCTGGGGGTGCGGAAAGCTCACGTCACCCGTAGAACTCGTGACATAGTTGAGCACAAAGGCCTGGTAGCCGCGGTCCAAAAATGCAAACGCCACCGGGTCCTGCTCGTGCGGAGCGATATGCGTGAACCCGCCTCCGCCGCAGATGATCACCGCGGGGCGGCGGCCATTGGGCTTGTCGGGCAGCGGCTCGGCACCCAGATACGTAAAGGTCGCCGGATAATCCTCGGTCGGCTCCTCGCCCCACAGCGCATGGTTCTCGACAATCATATGTGCTCCCTTCGCGCAAATTAAGCGCCCTTGTTTTTCGCCTTCAAGCGTACCCCACTTGAACCCGTGGCACAGAAACTCTCCGGCAATAAGTTTCCCTTCAACTGATATATCACATAATCCCAGTTCAGAGGTATCGTTGAGCAGCGTAGAATAGGGGCGTTGACCAAGCCGCGAAACACATGTGAAACGTTTCCGGCAAACCAAACGCGCGATATGCGCCTATTTAAGTTGGAGGCAACTATGGGTCTGCTCGATTCGCTTAAGTCCACCTTCACCTCGACCGGCGAGGCGTCCGTTCCGCCCGCAGCAAGCTTCGCTACCCGCGAAGGCGTCATCTATGCCCCCGTCAACGGCGTGCTCGTCAACCTGGACGAGGTTCCCGACGAGACGATCGCCTCGGGCATGCTTGGCCAGGGCTATGGCATCGAGCCCATTACCGGCACCATCTATGCGCCCGCCAACGGCCGCATCGGTGCCACCACTGTCACCAACCACTCCATCGGCATGATTACCGAGGACGGTCTTCGCGTGTTTATCCATGTTGGCCTGGGTACCGTGGAAATGAACGGCAAGGGTTTTGCCCGCTTTGTCGAGATGGGCGATGTGGTCAAGGCAGGCCAGCCGCTCATCAGCTTCGACCGCGAGGCCATTAAGGCCGCTGGTCACGAGGACATCGTGACCGTCATCGTCTCCGAGCTCGATCGTCTTAAGAGCATCGACCATGTCGGCGAGTCTGGAACGCTTATCGGCGGCAACCCGCTCGTCAAGCTTGGCGACCCGCTGCTGGTTGCCAAGACCAAGTAGCCAGGCCCCGCGCCACACAGCCAAAAGGCACCTCGTCAAGCGCCCGCGACCATTTGGCCGCGGGCGCTTTTCGTTTGAAAAACCATCCCGCCAATGCCTTATCTGTATAGCCCAAATGAGCCGAGCTGCTAGAATATCGAACTGTATGGATAACTATCATTCAACCGTTATGGGAGGATACGTGAACCGCACCAAAATCGCGCAGCTCTATGCCGATGCCGAGTCGCTCGGTGGCCAGACCGTCACCGTTGCCGGCTGGGTCAAGTCCGTCCGCGACATGAAGAACTTTGGCTTCGTCACGCTCAACGACGGCAGCTGCTTCCGCGACCTGCAGGTCGTCATGAACCGCGAGGCGCTCGACAACTACGACGAGATCGCCCATCAAAACGTCTCGGCCGCCCTCATCTGCAGCGGCACCGTCAAGCTGACCCCCGATGCGCCCCAACCCTTCGAGCTTTCTGCTACCTCCATCGAGGTCGCGGGCGTCAGCGCTCCGGATTACCCGCTGCAGAAGAAGCGTGCCACCGTCGAGTTCCTGCGCACCCAGCAGCACCTGCGCCCGCGCACCAACCTGTTCCGCGCTGTGTTCCGTATCCGCTCTGTCGCGGCTGCCGCCATCCACCGCTTCTTCCAGGAGCAGGGCTTTGTCTACGTCAACACCCCCATCATCACCACGAGTGACTGTGAGGGCGCCGGCGAGATGTTCCGCGTGACCACGCTCGACCCCAAAAACCCGCCCCTCACCGAGTCCGGCGAGGTCGACTGGAGCCAGGACTTCTTTGGCAAGCATGCAAGCCTCACCGTGTCCGGCCAGCTCAATGCCGAGAACTTTGCCATGGCCTTTGGCGACGTGTACACCTTTGGCCCCACCTTCCGCGCCGAAAACTCCAACACCACGCGCCACGCCGCCGAGTTTTGGATGATCGAGCCCGAGATGGCCTTCGCCGACCTTAACGACTACATGGATAACGCCGAGGCCATGCTCAAGTACGTCCTTAAGGACGTTATGGCCACCTGCCCCGACGAGCTCAACATGCTCAACAAGTTTGTGGACAAGGGTCTGCTCGAGCGCCTGGACCATGTCGCCAACTCCGACTTTGCCCGCGTTACCTACACCGAGGCCGTCGAGATCCTGGAGCAGGCAGTCGCTGCTGGCCACCAGTTTGATTACCCCGTCAGCTGGGGCATCGACCTGCAGACCGAGCACGAGCGCTTCCTGACCGAGGAGCACTTTAAGCGCCCGACCTTCGTGACCGACTACCCGGCCGAAATCAAGGCGTTCTACATGCGCATGAACGAAGACGGCAAGACCGTCGCCGCCGCCGACTGCCTGGTTCCCGGTATCGGCGAGATTATCGGCGGCTCCCAGCGCGAGGAGCGCCTGGACCTGCTCGAGGGTCGCATTAAGGATCTGGGCATGGCACCCGAGCAGTACAAGTACTATCTGGAC
>CABUTH010000146.1 GCA_902494465.1 uncultured Collinsella sp. | reverse complement strand
GGGGGCGCAAGGCGCCCGGATGCGTCGTGCCGAAATGTCGCGAAGCGCGCGGTTGACAAAACTATAGAGACACGTCCCAAATTAGCTACCCAAACAACCTTGTCCCAAGTGAGCTACTTTTGTTGAGCGCGGCGGGCGGCACGGCGGGCTCTTGCCTCTTGAATCTCTTCGAGGTGAGCAATGATCTCGGCAGCGCTTTCCTCGATGGCCTTGCCATCGGTACGCACTACAAAGCAGCCCAGGCGTTTCATGAGCGCGCGGGCTTCCGCAAGCTCACTACGCACGCTCTCGGGTTCGGCATAGGAGCCGGCAACGGCACGGGCGTAATCATCGCCCAAGCGGCTATCGCGAATTTCGGAAATCACATCGACGGTCGAAATCAGACCAAACAACCGCATCGGGTCGACCTCGTAGATCGACTTAGGCGGCTCCATACCATGCGCTAACGGAACATTGGCAACCTTGTAGCCCTGATAGGCCAAATACATCGACAACGGCGTCTTGGACGTGCGAGATACACCCAGCAGCACGATATCGGCACCCGACAGATCGTCACAACCACGACCGTCATCGTGCTCAACGAAATACTCCATAGCCTCGATACGATGGAAATAGCGGTCATCGGTCTTGTGAATCACGCCCGCAACGCCCTTGGGCGGCACACCGAGGAGCGACGACAGCACGGCAAGCGTCGGGCCGATCAGGTCGACCGAACGGATATGCAGCATGCCCAAATAGTCGAGCACGCGAGCGCGAAGCGCCGGATCGACAATGGTGTGGAACACGGCGATATCGCGATGGTCTGCATCGACACGCGATCCCACAAACGATTTAACCTGCTCCACCGAGGTCACCTTGGGCAGGCGCAAGAGATGAAAAGCCCCTTCATCAAATTGCCCGGACGCCGCAAGCACCACCTCACAAGCGGTATCACCGAGCGAGTCGGAGATAACGATGACGGTGGGACGAGCGGTGACCAGGCAATCCATGCGGGGCTCCTTTTGCGCTTATGCGCAGGCTGGCTTACTTTTTGCGGGCAAGCTCACCGATGTTGGCGATGCCGGAGAAAACGGCCTCGAAGCGGTTGAGCAGCTTAAGGCGATTATCGCGAAGCTGCTCGTCCTTGTCCATGACCATGACCTCATCGAAGAAACGGTCGATGGGCGCGCGCAGGGCGGCGAGGGCGGCAAATGCGGCCGGGTAGTCCTCGGCAGCAAGGGCGGCATCGACAGCGGTCTGAGCAGCCTCGGAGGCGTCGGCGAGCGCGAGCTCGACCTCGCCCATCAGGCTGCGGTCGTACTCCGCACCCAGCTCGGGCTTGGAGATGTGCGCGGCACGGGCATAGGCGGTAGCCAGATTGTCAAAGGTCTCGGCATCATTCTTGCGGGCCTCGTCGAGGGCGGCGCAGCGGGCGAAGAAGACGGACGGGGCGATAATGTGCACCGCGGAGACCGCGGCAACGGTATCGGCCGGGAACTTTTCGTCGCGGGCCATGCTCACCAGGCGGCCATGGAAGAAGTCACGAACCTGCTGGGCGACCTCGGCGGCGTCGAACTCAATGCCCTGCTCGCTGTAAAGCTGCAGAGCAAAGTCAATCAGCGACGTGGGGTCGATCGGCAGACGGTCGCGCAGAATGTTGATGATACCGATAGCGGCACGACGCAGCGCGTAGGGATCGGAGGAGCCGGTCGGGGGCTCGCCGATGGCAAAGATACCGGCGATGGTATCGAGCTTGTCGGCGCAGGCCACGATGCAGCCAGCGGTGCCCTCGGGCAGCTCGTCACCGGCAAAGCGGGGACGATAATGATCGCGAATGGCGTGGGCGACCTCGTCGTTCTCCCCCATCGCGGTGGCGTAGTAACCGCCCATCACGCCCTGCTGGCTCGTGAACTCGACGACGGCGTTGGACACCAGGTCGGCCTTGCACAGGTGCGCGGCGCGAGCGGCGTCGGCGGCAAGATGGGCGCCCAGATGAGCCTCGCGGGCAATAGCGAGCGCGAGCTGCTCAATGCGCTCGGACTTGGCGAGCACGCTGCCGAGCTTCTCCTGGAAGGCGACCTTGGCCAGGCGCTCACGGAACTCGTCGAGGGAGATCTTCAGGTCCTCCTCGTAGAAGAACTTAGCGTCGTCCAGACGGGCACGCACGACGCGCTCGTTGCCGTCGATCACGCGCTCGGCATTCTCGGGCTTGCTGTTGGAGACGACCACGAACTCACGCGTCAGCTTGCCCTCGCCGTCATAGATCGGGAAGTAGCGCTGGTTGGTGAGCATGGACTCGCAGATGATCTCGTGCGGGACCTTGAGGAACTCCTCATCGAAGGTACCGACGAGCACCGTCGGCCACTCGCAGAGATTGATGACCTCCTCGAAGACCTTCTTGGGCGTATCGACATGGCAGCCGGGACGGGCAGCCTCGACCTCGGCGATACCGGCGAGAATCACCTCGCGACGGCGCTCGGCAGAAAGCACGCCGGCGTCCTCGAGCACCTGCTCGTAGACGGCGGGGCTGGCGACAACGTGGTCACCGGGGCCAAGCACGCGATGGCCGCGCGTGGTGTTGCCGCTCGTCACGTCGGCAAACGACACGGGCACAACATCCTCGCCCAAAAGGCAGCAGATCCAGCGGACCGGGCGCACGAAGGTGGCGTGCTCGTGGCCCCAGCGCTGAGAGCGGTAGTTGGGCCACTGCAGGCCGGCGATGGTCTTCTCGCACAGAGCGGTCAGAATCGGCGTAGCCGGTGCGGAAGGGATATTCTTCTCGGCAAAGACGTACTCGCGGCCGTCGGTGTCCTCGCGACGGACCAGATCCTCGGCAGCCACACCGCACTTGCGGGCGAAGCCCTGGGCGGCCTTGGTGGCGTTACCGTCAGCGTCGAAGGCGATGTTTGCCGCGGGGCCACGCTTGACCTCGTGAACCTCATCGGTCGCGGTGGCAACGTCGGCAACGAGCGCAGCCAGGCGACGCGGGCTCGAGATCACGCGGACCTCGCCGTGGGCCAGACCGGCCTCGTCGAGACCCTTGGCGATCATGGTACCAAGCTGCTTGACGGCATTGTTCAGCGGTGCAGAGGGCATTTCCTCCGTACCGATCTCAAACAGGAAATCCTTAGCGTCTGCCATGGCTTACGCCACCTCGCCTTCCTGGTCGGCATTCTCGTTGACTCCGGCGACCTCGGCCATGTAGGCCTCGCAGCACGCCTTGGCGACGGCGCGGACGCGCAGGATGTAGTTGGCACGCTCGACCGCGGACAGGGCGCCGCGGGCATCGAGCAGGTTGAAGGCGTGGCTGCACTTCATGACACAGTCGTACGCCGGCAACGGCAGCTTGCGCTCCAGGCAGGAATGGCACTCGGCCTCGTAGTCGTCAAACTTCTGACGCATCATCTCGACGTTGGCGACCTCAAAGTTATAGGCACTGAACTCGCGCTCGTTCTCGAGGAACACGTCGCCGTAGGTCATGGGCGTGCCGTCGGGCAGGTAGCTCCACACCAGGTCATAGACGGAGTTGACGCCCTGAGCGTACATGGCGATACGCTCCAGGCCATAGGTTATCTCGACGGGCACGGGGTCGACCTCGATACCGCCCACCTGCTGGAAGTACGTGAACTGCGTGACCTCCATGCCGTTGAGCCAGACCTCCCAGCCAAGGCCCCAGGCGCCCAGCGTCGGGCTCTCCCAGTCGTCCTCGACAAAACGGACGTCATGGTCGTTGGGGTCCAGGCCAATGGCAGCAAGAGACCCCAGGTAAAGCTCCTGAGCATTAACCGGAGAGGGCTTAATGAGCACCTGGAACTGATAGTAGTGCTGCATGCGGTTAGGGTTCTCGCCGTAGCGGCCGTCGGCGGGACGGCGGCAGGGCTGCGCATAGCAGGTGCGCCATTCGGCGGGACCGAGCGAGCGCAGCGTGGTCGCGGTATGGAAGGTACCGGCACCGACCTCGGAGTCATAGGGCTGCATAATGACGCAGCCCTGCTCGCCCCAGTACTGCTGGAGGCGCAGGATGATGTCTTGGAAGGAAAGCGATGAAGCGTTCATGCCTCTAATATCCCCTCGTCGAAACGATTACACGGTTAGGTACTGTACTATAGCGGTTTTTAGTCGATAGCGCCGATGCGGTTGAGCGGCCAGTAGCGCACAAGCGCCACAGCGATCAAATCAGAGCGATCGACGGGACCAAAGTAGCGCGAGTCGGCAGAGTTTTCGCGGTTGTCGCCCATCACCCACACGCACCCGTCGGGGACGGTGTAGGGATAACTCACCTGGGCGCCAGGCGCTTGGACCGAAAGCGACCAGCTCATGCCCGTCGTATAGTCCTCGTCGAGCGCTTGGCCGTCAACGACCACCTTGCCGTCCTGCAGGTCGACCGTCTGGCCGGCCGTGGCAATAACACGCTTGACAAGAACATCATGCTCGGAAGTGGCATCGGGGTTGTGGAACACCACGATATCACCCTGTTTGACGGGCTGACCGAGCTCGAGGCTCACCTTTTGTGCCAGGATCTGGTCGCCAATCTCGATCGTGTCCTCCATGGAGCCGGTGGGTACCACAAAGGGCTCGACCACAAAGGTGCGGATCAGGAAGGTGGCCACGAGCGCGATCGCGATGACCGCGACCCACTCAAAAGCGCCCCTCAACGCGGAATGCTGCGATGGAACCATTCTCACTCCTCGCTCTGCGAATACGAAGCGTCCAGAATCTCCTGCGCGTATGCGCGCTCCTGGGGCGTAAGCCGTGCCGTCTCGATCAGGTCGGGACGCCAGCGGCAGGTGCGCTCGATGGCATTCTTACGGCGCCAGGCGTCAACCTTGGCATGGTCACCGCTCACGAGCACCGGCGGCACGCCCTCGCCGTTGAACTCGGCGGGACGGG
>CABUTH010000145.1 GCA_902494465.1 uncultured Collinsella sp. | reverse complement strand
CGTGACGGGGGTTTCTCTCTGGAACATTCCGCAGGACGCAAAGAGGCTCCGCAGCGCGAAGCGCGATGCGGAGCCTCTTTGCATGTCCGAGGACGTTCCGGAGAGAAACCCCCGTCACGCCCCCGGATTCCCGGTGGGAGTTCTAGACCTTGTCGGCCTTAGTACATACCGCCGCCCTGCTGACCAGCGGTGGCAGCAGCGATAGCGTCCTCAAGCTGAGTGTTCTTGGGCACATCGGAGACGGTGGCCTCGGTGATGAGAATCAGGCTGGCGACGGAAGCAGCGTTCTGCAGGGTGACGCGGCTGACCTTGACGGGGTCGAGGACGCCCATCTCAATCATGTCGCCCCACTCGCCGTTGGCAGAGTTGAGACCCTGGCCGGCGGGCAGCTCGGCAACCTTGTCGACCACGACGGCGCCCTCAAAGCCAGCGTTCTTGGCGATGGTAGCGACCGGAGCGGTCAGAGCCTTCTTGACGATGTCGACGCCGATCTTCTCCTCGGGGTCGTCGATCTCGACAGCGTCGAGCGCAGGCGCAGCGTCCATGAAGGCGACGCCACCGCCGGCGACGATGCCCTCCTCGACAGCAGCGCGGGTAGCCTGCAGGGCGTCCTCGACGCGGTGCTTGATCTCCTTGAGCTCGGACTCGGTAGCAGCGCCGACCTTGATGACGGCAACGCCACCGGAGAGCTTGGCCAGGCGCTCCTGGAGCTTCTCGCGGTCGAAGTCAGAGGTGGTGTTCTCCATCTCACCCTTGATCTGAGCGATACGAGCGTCGATGGCCTCCTTGGAGCCAGCGCCGCCGACGACGACGGTGTTGTCCTTGGAGATGGTGACGGACTTAGCGGTACCGAGCATATCGGCGGTGATGTCAGCGACCTTCACGCCCAGCTCGTCCAGGGCAGCCTGGCCGCCGGTGAGGACGGCGATGTCCTCGAGGATGCGCTTGCGGCGATCACCGTAGCCCGGAGCCTTGACGGCGCAGACGTTGAGGGCGCCACGGATCTTGTTGAGAACCAGGGTCGGCAGAGCCTCGCCGTCGATGTCCTCAGCGATGATGAGCAGGCCACGGCCAGCGCGCTGGACAGCCTCGAGAACGGGCATGATGTCCTGAACGCTGGAAATCTTCTGGTCGGTGATGAGGATGTACGGATCCTTCATCACGGCCTCCATGCGGTCGTTGTCCGTGACGAAGTAAGCGGAGACATAGCCCTTGTCGAACTGCATGCCCTCGACGGTGTCGATGGTGATGTCGAACGTCTGGGAATCCTCGACGGTGATGACGCCGTCCTTGCCCACGACCTCCATGGCCTCGGCGATCTTCTCGCCGACCTCGGGGTCACCGGCGGAGATGGTACCGACGGAAGCGATCTGCTCCTTGGTCTCGACCGGCTTGGCCTGCTTCTTCATCTCGGTGACGGCGGCGTTGACGGCCTTGTCGATGCCGCGACGGATGGCCAGCGGGTTGGCGCCAGCGGCGACGTTGCGCAGACCGTCGTTGACGATGGCCTGGGCGAGCAGGGTTGCGGTGGTGGTGCCGTCACCCACGGTGTCGTTGGTCTTGGTAGCGACCTCCTTCACCAGCTGAGCACCCATGTTCTCGATGTTATCCTCGAGCTCGATCTCCTTGGCGACGGAAACGCCGTCGTTGGTGATGGTCGGGGCACCGAACGTGCGCTGCAGCGCAACGTAGCGACCCTTGGGGCCCATGGTGACGGTAACGGCGTCGGCCAGAGTGTTGACGCCCTTGGCAAGCTTAGCGCGGGCATCGGTGTTGAACGTAATGTTCTTTGCCATGGTAGGTAATCCTCCAAAAGAAATGTGACTCGCGTCGCCGCTTCCGAGTCCTATGCGGCGGGCGCGTTCAAAGACGAATCAGAGATTCTGACGAGACTAGGCCTCGACGACAGCGTAGATGTCGTCGGCGCGCATCAGCAGATACTTCTCGCCGTCGACCTTGACCTCGTTGCCACCGAACTTACCGTAGATGACAACGTCGCCAACCTTGACGTCCATGGGGATGCGCTCACCCTTGTCGTTGACCTTGCCGGCGCCAACGGCAACGATGGTGCCACGCTGCGGTTTCTCCTGAGCGTTGCTGGCGATATACAGACCAGAAGCGGTCTTCTGCTCGGCCTCGTCGGGCTTGACCAGAACACGATCTGCAAGCGGCTTCAAAGACGACATGCTTGTCTCCTCCTTTTTGGGCCGCGCGGTTATACCACGCGAATTAACCCTTTTTGTTTGCGTACGCGTTGAATGGTACCCACGAATGGCGGGTTATACAACACAGAGTCAAAAAATCTTATTTTTTGGCACTTAGATTTTCTGAATGCCGGAGGATAACTTAGCGATGCCTCCCGTGTGGCTCCGGAGGGGCGGGGCATAAGGTTTCCTGCTCGGGCAGTCCTGCTCGCACGAAGGCCACATTAAGTGGCCTTCGGCTCGTGCGGAACTCGCGATAAACCTTATGCCCCGCCCCTCCGGAGCCACACGGGAGGCAGGTTAACTAATTCGGTCCCGGCATTCAGAAAAGTCAGTGCAGCAAAATGGCGATGCGGATAGGAACGTGGGCATGGTTTTCGCTGCGCGCACGGGTCCCCTGGGGAGCGCCGTGCATTTTTGGGAGTATTCAGCAAGCCAGGACGGCTGTATACACGCCGGACACACCATATTGGTCCCAAGGACGCCTTCGACCGGCGATTTGAGTCGGCAGGCAAACCCCGTCAGGACAAAAAGGCATGCTTCGCGCCGCGCCGGACCCCAAAATGACGTCGACCTCCACAATGCCACCCGACTGCAGCGGCACCGGCAGAGCTCGCGGTGCTGAATACTCCGTTTTTTGCACGGCACGGGCGGGGGTACATCAGGATCAGGAAGGACATCCCAGCCTTTTTATGCAATCTGTAATGGGAAGTATGCAAAACACCAAGAGATAGCATTGCTGGTGTCCAAATTGAGCGCGGGGCAGCAGCACCTCCGCCCCGCACCCAAATCCAACAGAGCAGGGACGCTCATGGCAGATCCCCACCAAAACGCAAACGCGGCTCGAGCGCCATCCCAAAATAGGCTGCGCGAGCCGCGTTTAACGGTACGACATGAATATTAGCGCTCGTAAATCAAGTTGCCTGCCAGGTAGGTGGCCTGAACCTTGGTGACCTGGAGCTCTTGGGGGTCAACGGTGAGCGGGTTTTGGTCCAGGACTACCAGGTCGGCGTATTTGCCTGGCCCCAAGCTGCCGAGGTTTTGCTCGTCGCCTGCCGCGTAGGCGCTGCCCAGAGTGTAGTTGCGCAGGGCCGTTGCTGCATCGATGCGCTCGCTCGGCAACCAGCCGCCCTCGGGCCAGTGGCTTTTGGGGTCCTGGCGCGTGATAGCCGTGTAGAGCACGTTCATGCTGGTAACAGCTGTTATGGGGCTATCGGTGCCGAAGGCTTGGCGAATGCCACGCTGCTTATAGGTCGCAAACGGCCACATGATGCGGCTGCGCTCCAAGCCCAGGTCGCGCTCCGGGCCACCCGGGTCGAGCGTGATATGGCAGGGCTGGCTCGAGGCAATGACGTTGAGCTTGCGCAGACGATCGATGTCCTGAGGCAGCAAATTCTCCAGATGCTCGAGCGTGTTATGACCGTGCGGGGGCAGACCGTAGAGCTCTGCCGCCTCCTCAAAGATATCGAGCGCAGCATGGATGGCACCGTCGCCGATAACGTGGATGCGCACGGTGTGGCCGCGCTCGGCTGCAGCCAGAACCAACTTGCGCATGCGCTCGACAGGAACCGTCAGACGGCCCTGGTCGCCCGGGAAGCGCGGATTGGTATAGGGCTCGGTGAGATATGCCGTGTGTTCGCTCGACACGCCATCGAAGAACTGCTTAAAACCAGGCGCCGAGAGCAGCGCGTTGTTCGCGTAGCGGGTCTGGAGTTCTTCCAAGCGCGATTGGTCATCCAGCAGTGTGGGGAATAGATGGGCTCGGATGCCCAGTTTGCCGGCTGCCTGCAGTTTGTCGTAGACGTCGTCGCGGATAAAGTCGCAGCCCGGCATGGGCATGAGCGACATATCGCATATCGAGGTGATGCCCTGCTCGGCCATCCGCCTCATTTGATCGGCGTAAGCGCTTGCGATGCGATCCTCGCCCAGCCACTCAAGGCAGCGCGGTAGCAGCTGCATGGCAGCCGCCTCGTGAGCAATGCCCGTGAGCTCGCCGTTTGCATCCTTGTCGTAGCTGCCGCCCGCTGGCGGCTCGCTGTCGCGTGTGACGCCGAGCGCCTCGAGTGCGCGGCTGTTGAGCCAAAGCGTATGCCCGTCGCCCGAATACATAACGCAGGGACGATCGGGGAATGCCGCATCGAGCGACGCCTTGGTAGGATGCTCGGGCGGGTCCCAACGGTAGTCGCGCCAGCCCTGCGTCACAACCCAAGCGTCGTCGGGCAGGTCCCGGGAAAACTCGAGCGCGTGCTGCACCAGCGCAGCCTCGGACGTGCCCATATCCATGAGCATGTACGGCGAGGAGCCGACCGAGGTATGGAAGAAGTGCAGATGAGCGTCATGGAAACCGGGGCAGACAAACTGCTCGCCGTAATCGATAACCGACGTGGCGGCGGGAACGGCGGCGATCACGTCATCGGGCGCACCGACTGCGACGATACGGTCGCCTGCGATGGCAATCGCCAGCTCGCGGGCGGTATCGATGCCGTCTTGCGCGGTAAAGACGTTCTTGGAGCGGATAATCCGATCGATATGTTGCATGGGCATCCCCATCTCTGGCAGGAAATTCAACACCCCCGAGTGTACTCCCCCGCCCTTGTAACAAAACCCCAAGCGGCAAACGGCAACTTTACCAGCCCTAGCGGCAGGTGGCATACTGAAGAGAGCCTGTACGATTTTGCGATCAACCCAGCAAGGAGCAAATCGACCATGACGAAGACCAAGGCTCAGCAGATTAT
>CABUTH010000144.1 GCA_902494465.1 uncultured Collinsella sp. | reverse complement strand
GGGCACGTACGTGACGGGCCTTGCCGCCAAGAATGCCGCGACCGAGCTGCGCGAGAAGATCTGCGCCAAGGCTGCCCAGGTGTGGGATGTGGACGCCGCCGACGTGGTCTTCGATGGCCAGTACGTGCGCCTGTCCGACGAGCGTGCTGCGCGCGAGCAGAACCGCTACCTTACGCTGCGCGACTTTGCCAACCTGTGTGTCAAGAACATCGCGGGCGGCGACGCGCTCACCTCGCATGCCTCCGCCTGCCTGCCTGTTTCGCCTCCGCCGTTTATGGCCGGTATTGCCGAGGTCGAGGTCGACAAGGCCACCGGCAAGGTGACCGTGGTGGATTACGCCGCTGCCGTTGACTGTGGCACCGTGATCAACGAGGCGCTCGCGCGTGTTCAGGCCGAGGGCGGCATTGCCCAGGGCATCGGCCACGCGCTCTACGAGATTGTCGAGCACGACGACCGCGGCCGCCTGCGTACCGGCAACTTTATGAGCTACAAGCTGCCCACGCGTCTGGATATCGGCAGCATTCGCGTGGCCTTTGAGCCGAGCTACGAGCCGACGGGCCCGTTTGGCGCCAAGTCGATCGGCGAGGTCGTCATCAACACGCCGCTCGCCGCCGTGGCCTCGGCCGTGGCGCACGCTACCGGCCACCAGGTGCGCTCGCTGCCGATCACGCCCGAGAAGGCCCTGCTGGGGGAGTAGGCGAGGCGACGCAGCCGCCGCTCTTGGCCTAGCCCGGGGAAAATGCAGCCCACTTTTCGGCCGAATTGTGGGCTGCAGCTTCCGTTTGAGGCCCTTGGCGGAAAGTGCATCCCGGAATAGGGGCTCAAAACGGGTCGCAGTTTCCGGTAGATCGCTATAGCGGAAATTGCGTCCCATTCCGAGGCTCCAAACCGGGACACGCTTTCCGGTGCAGGATTCATGTGGTCGTGTTGCCTGGCTTCCTTGATGAGTTGCGGTGGAATAGTTCCTGTTTTGGAGGACTGGAGCCCCATACAGGAACTATTTCACCGCAACTCATAGAGGGGGAGGGTGGCAGCCGCCTCTGTTGGCTTGCACTCGTGGTGAGGTCGTGAGCCTGCAAAAGGTGTGCGTGCGCTTGTCGTTCGTATCTGCTATCATTCCTAGTCTGTGCGCTCATGCGGGCGTGGCGGAATTGGTAGACGCGCCAGATTTAGGTTCTGGTGGGATTCCCGTGAAGGTTCGAGTCCTTTCGCCCGCACCATCGCACCTGCGTCGGCCCTGGCCGTCGCGACACTTTGTTGCATAAAGGTACCAGCACCTCAGATAAGCTGGGCAGTATGAGGAGGAACGTGTTGAACATCACCGCTTCTGACGTCAAGGACGCCAAGCTCACCGCTACGGTCACCATCCCGGCCGCCGACGTCGACGCCGCGATCAAGAAGGCCTACAAGGACACCGCCAAGAAGTACCGCTTCCCGGGCTTCCGCGCCGGTAAGGCCCCCCGTCCGGTCATCGACTCTGCTCTTGGCGCCGAGGCTACCCTCGCTCAGGCCACCAACGACCTGATCGCCGCCAACGAGCCCGTCGTCCTCAACGAGCTGGACATCGTCCCCACCAAGAGCGGTGACTACAAGGAGCTCGACCTCGCCAAGGATCACGAGGACTACACCTACACCGTCGAGTTCTCCCTGCGTCCTGCCGCTGAGCTCTCCTCCTTCGACGCCGTCGAGATCGAGATGCCTCCCGCGGAGGTCACCGAGTCCGAGATCAACAACCAGGTCGAGGTGCTCCTCAACTACCGCGCTACCTTCGAGGACGTCGAGGGCCGCGCCGTCGAGGCCGAGGACTACGTCACTGTCGACCTCAAGGCCGTCGAGAACGCCGACAACTTCGCTGTCGAGGGCCGCATGCTCATCGCCGGTAGCGACAGCAACCCCAAGGAGTTCAACGAGGCCCTGATCGGTGCCAACGTTGACGACGTCAAGACCGTCACCTGGACCGACGAGGTCGAGGAGGGCGAGGAGGCCGAGACTCACACCGTCGAGGTCACCGTCAAGGGCATCAAGGTCCGCAACACCCCCGAGCTCACCGACGAGCTCGTCAAGTCCGACTTTGGCTTCGACAGCATCGACGCCATGCGCGACGCCATCAAGATCGAGATCGAGCAGGACAAGGCTTCTCGCCTCCCGGCCGAGAAGGAGAACCGTTGCGTCTCCGCTCTCGCCGAGCGTCTGCAGCTCGACGAGATGGACGCCGACTACGAGCAGTCCGTCTTTGAGGAGCTTGGCCAGAACTTCCTGTCCAACCTCGCTGCCCGCGGCATGACCCTGGACACCTGGCTGCCCGCTTCCGGTCTGACCATGGAGCAGTTCATCGCCGACCTGCACAAGCAGGCCAACGACGTTGCCCGTGAGTCCCTGGCGCTCGACGCCCTCGCCCGTGAGCTCAAGATCGAAGTCACCGAGGACGACATCAACGCCGAGTTCGAGAAGGCCGGCGTCAAGGACGTCGAGGCTTCCAAGGCCGAGTTCATCGCCGATGGCCGCATGCCTGCCGTCCGCGAGTCCATCCGTCGCTCCAAGGCCGTCGACCACCTGGTCGAGAACGCCAAGGTGACCGAGGTCGACGAGACCGCCAAGGACGCCGAGTAATTCTCGCCACCTTGCCCGCGAGCGCATGCGTGCGCCCGTGATGGGGTAAAGTTATAAACCGGTTATCCGGTTGTTTCGTACGGTGCCAGCCAATGCATAGCATGCGGGCACCGTACGTTTGTCTAGAACCATTATTGGTCCGTAAGAGAAATGGAGATGCGTATGATCGCTAAGTTCGATTCCGCCCTCGTGCCATACGTTATCGAGCAGACGCCGCGCGGCGAGCGCAGCTACGATATCTATTCGCGCCTGCTCAACGACCGCATCATCTTCTTGGGCGAGGAGATCAACTCCGTCAGCGCCAACCTGGTCGTTGCCCAGCTGCTGCATCTTGAGAGCCAGGATGCCGAGAAGGATATCTCGCTCTACATCAATTCGCCCGGTGGCGAGGTCTACTCCGGCCTGGCGATTCTGGACACCATGAACTTCATTAAGCCGCAGGTCTCCACTATTTGCGTCGGTATGGCCGCGTCTATGGCCGCCGTGCTGCTTTCGGCCGGCGCCAAGGGCAAGCGCTTCTGCCTGCCGCACTCCAAGGTCATGATTCACCAGCCCAGCGGCGGTGCCCAGGGCCAGCAGACCGAGATCGAGATCGTGGCCGAGGAGATCAAGAAGACCCGCCGCGAGCTCAACCAGATCCTGTCCGACGCCTCGGGCCAGCCCATCGAGAAGGTCCAGGCCGATACCGAGCGCGACAATTACCTGACCGCTGCCGAGGCCCTCGACTACGGCCTGATCGACCGTATCGTCACCTCGCGCGATCTCGCCGCGAAGGACGCCTAGGATGGCAGGTAACATGCAGGACAACTTTGACGAGAACGGCAACCCCATCCGCTGCTCCTTCTGCGGAAAAGAGCAGGGTCAGGTTCGCCGCCTTGTTAAGGGTCCGACCAACATCTTTATCTGCGACGAATGCGTCGCCGCCTGCTCCGAGATTTTGGAGGAGTCGCTGGCTTCGGACTTTATGGACGCCGCCCGCAACGGTAATCTTCCGGGCTTCCTCAACGACCACAGCCAGGCCGCGTCCCAGCCCACCGTTGACCCCGAGGCCGAGGGCTTTGAGCTCGAAGACGACCGTCAGGTCATCACACACGTGCCGACGCCGCACGAGATCTATGACGAGCTTTCGGCCTATGTTATGGGCCAGGAGGACGCCAAGCGCGCCATGTCGGTGGCCGTGTACAACCACTACCGTCGCGTGATCGAGGGCGGAGCCGCGGTGTCTGCCTTTGACGAGGCCTCGGGTATGGGCGGCCAGCTCGACGATGATATGGACGAGGTGGAGCTCGCCAAGTCCAACATCTTGCTGCTTGGCCCCACCGGTACCGGTAAGACGCTGCTGGCCCAGACGCTCGCGCGCATCCTCGAGGTGCCGTTTGCCATCGCCGACGCCACCGCGCTCACCGAGGCCGGTTACGTGGGCGAGGACGTGGAGAACATCCTGCTCAAACTCATCAACGCTGCCGATGGCGACATTGAGCGCGCGCAGGTGGGCATCATCTACGTGGACGAGATCGACAAGATTGCCCGCAAGGCCGAGAACCTCTCCATCACCCGCGATGTTTCGGGCGAGGGCGTTCAGCAGGCACTGCTTAAGATTCTTGAGGGCACGGTGGCTAGCGTTCCGCCCACCGGCGGCCGCAAGCATCCCCAGCAGGAGCTGCTGCAGATCGACACGACGAACATCCTGTTCATCTGCGGCGGTGCCTTTGTTGGTCTGGATAAGATCATTGCCGATCGCGTGGGCAACAAGGGCGTGGGCTTTAACTCCGAGATCGCCGGCCCCACCTCGGTCGACGAGAACGATCTGCTGCGCCAGGTGCTCCCGCAGGACCTCAACGCCTTTGGCATGATCCCCGAGTTTGTGGGACGTACGCCCGTCGTCACCCAGACGCAGGCGCTCGACGAGGACGACCTGGTGTCGATCCTGACCGAGCCCAAGAACGCCGTGGTGCGTCAGTACCGCAAGATGTTCCAGCTCGAGGACGTTGAGCTTGAGTTTGAGGACGACGCCCTGCACGAGATCGCCCGCATGGCACTTGCTCGCAAGACCGGCGCCCGCGGTCTGCGCTCCATCTGCGAGGACGTGCTGCAGCAGACGATGTTCGACCTGCCCAGCGAGGAAGGCGTTTCCAAGGTCGTCGTGACCGAAGCCGCCGTAAAGGGTGAAGAACAGCCCCAGCGCATCTACGGCTAGACCCGCCTGAAATGTGTTTGCAAATAGCCTCCGGCCACCTGCGGTCGGAGGCTATATTATATATGCGCAATAACCCCAACTACCTGTGTTATTCTGTGTGTTTGTTTAAGCCTCAGCGAAGTCATTCAGACTGAAGTAATCGATACCTACGGGGCGGAATGTAGGCCCTGGCGGGCCTACG
>CABUTH010000143.1 GCA_902494465.1 uncultured Collinsella sp. | reverse complement strand
GGGGAGACCGTGAGCTCGCAGTCCGCGTCCGCCACTCCCATCGCGGTGCCGACAGCCCCCAACGCCCACGCCGCCGCGGCTGTACCGGCGCGTTCGGACTCGGTCGTCACATTGTCGGCCAGGTCGTGCACGTGCAGCACGTTGCCGCAGGCAAATATGCCCGGCACGCCCGTTTGCAGATCCTGGTCCACCACGGCGCCGCGCGTGCGCGGGTCAAGTTCAACGCCCGCGGCAACCGAAAGCTCGTTCTCGGGAATCAGGCCCACCGAAAGCAGTAGCGTGTCGCATGGAACAACTCGCTCGGTCCCCGGAATGGGTGCCAGGCGCTCATCGACCCGACTCACCTCGACGGCCTCCACGCGGTCGTGCCCGATCACGCGCGTGACCGTGGTGGACAGATGCAGCGGAATGCCAAAGTCGTCCAGGCAGTTTTTCACATTGCGGCGCAGGCCGTTAGCGTACGGCATGAGCTCGTACACGCCCTCGACCGAAATCCCCTCGAGCGTGCAGCGGCGCGCCATGATCAGCCCGATGTCACCCGAGCCCAAAATGACGGCGCGCGAGCCGGGTTTGAGGTTCTCGATGTTGATGTATCGCTGCGCCAGGCCGGCCGTAAACACGCCGGCGGGTCGGCTGCCGGGAATCTTGATCTCGCTGCGGGTGCGCTCGCGGCAACCCATGGCAAGGACGACCGCACGCCCGGTGAGCTGCAGCATACCGGAGGGATTCATGAGCGTGACGGTGTGGACTGCGGCGTCTTCCGTGGACTCGCTCGAATCAATCCCAAGCACCATGCTGTCCAAGAACAGCGCAATGTTGGTCGCTCGCACCTGATCGATAAAGCGCTGCGCGTACTCGGGGCCGGTGAGCTCCTGCTTAAAGTGTGACAGCCCAAAGCCGGGGTGAATGCACTGGCGCAGGATGCCGCCCAAGTGTTGCTCACGCTCCACGATGGCTACGCGCGCGCCGGCCTTATGCGCGGCAAGTGCGGCCGCCATGCCGGCAGGTCCGCCGCCGATAACGACAACGTCGAACGCTTGCGTCTGCACCGCCTCCGTAGCTCCTGCCTCCAAGCGTTCGTTACGTATATCAAACGTCGCCATCCTAGCGCACCCCCTTCAACGGTCCCTCGACCAGCCAAGATCCGGCATTCTCCAGCAGCACCTCGCTGGGGTCACACCCAAGCTCGCGGGCCAGAATCGCCACCACGCGGCTCTGACAAAAACCACTCTGGCAGCGGCCCATGCCCGCGCGGCAGCGGCGTTTGACGCCCTCGACCGAAACCGCACCCGGGCGGCGTCGAATCGCGGCAACAATCTCGGCCTCGGGCACCGTCTCGCAGCGGCAGACGATCTGCCCCCATGCAGGGTCGGACTCGATGAGCTCCTCCTTGCGCGCAAGCGGCGCACGGTCGAAGTCGTCCGGCGCGCGGCGAATCGGATCCCAATCGGCCCGCTCGCGCAAAGCAACGCCCGCTTCGCGCATCACGTGCTCCATGCGCTCGGCAATGGCCGGTGCGCTCGCCACGCCTGGCGACTGAATGCCCGCCGCCTGAAACAGCCCCGGCACCACGGCGGACTGCCCAATAAAGAAGTCGTTGGTCCCCTGAATGACCGGACGTCCGCCGGCAAACGCGCGAACCACGCGTCGCGTGTCCAGATCAGGAACCAGCTTGCGTGCGCCCATCAACAGTGCGTTCGCATCGCTCGCGTAAGTCTGCGTGTCGCCCGGTTCGCGCACGGCAGCGGTCGCGGTGATAACGGTGTTGCCGTGCACGGTGCCCGTGACGATAACGCCCTTGGACACCGGCGTGGGCACGGGATAGAGTGGCATGAGCGCACGCGGCTCCTTGTCCAGCACCACAATGTTTCCCTGGCGCCAGACCATCTGGAACTCCTCGGCGCCTGCCATATGCGAGATGTCCGCGGCACCGTTGCCCGCGGCGTTGATCAGATAGCGGCAGCACACATCGCCGGCAGGCGTCACCAGCGTAAAGCGCGCAGCCCTGTCGGTAGCCTCGCCGCTAGCAACCTCAATCGCTTCCACCGGCGCGGACCGCATAAATGTCACCCCGTTGGCCACGGCATTCTCCAGCGCGGCGATGGCGACCTCAAACGGATCGACAAAACCGGTCGAGGGGCACCACAGCGCGCACGTTGCCTCGGCACTCGCGCGCGGCTCCAGCTCTCGGATGCGCTCGGGACCAATGATCGTCAGTTCGGGCACGCCGTTGGCCAGGCCGTTGCTGCGCAGTTTCTCCAGGTGCGCATGGTCCTCGTCGCTAAATCCCAGCACCATCGAGCCGGTTCGGCAAAACAAAAAACACAGCTCCTGAGCCCAAGTACCATACAGCTCGCAGCCACGGGCGTTGACCTGCGCCTTTACGGTGCCCGGTGCCGGATCGTAGCCGGCGTGCACCAGGCCGCCGTTGGCCTTCGACGCGCCCAGCGCGATATCGTTGGCCGCCTCGACCACGCAAATGGACAAGTCGTAGCGCGCAAGCTGCCGCGCGATGGCGCACCCGGTGATGCCCGCGCCTACAATCGCGATATCAAACGTTTCTGCCACGGTGCCTCCCAGAAGAGTTGACAGGCTGTCAATAAGACTATCCTACGGTCTGTGCGCCCCCAGCGCGGCGGCAATGCGGCGAACAGCCCCGCAACACCCGCCAACGGCAGGCGAGGGGAGACTCGGCAACGTCGACAACCTCATCTGCCGCCCCTGGTGTCAGAGGTTTGTCTCGTTCTGCAATAGTAAGCAGAAGAACTGGGTTCCAGATGTTACAGATCGAGACGTTTGCCAGACGGCCCCTCCGTTCGTCTCGATCTGTAACAGTAAGAACTGTTTTTGGCTTCTAGATGTTACAGATCGAGATTTAAGTCGGGGAGAGAAGGGTTTGTCTAAATCTGTAACATCTGGGACTGTTTTTGCCGAGTTACTGTTACAGATTGAGATGTTTGTGTCCGCGCCAGCCCCGTACCCTGCCGTGGTCCCATATAAACAAACCCCGTGGTAAACTTGACCGAACTGTAAATATTCCGAAAGGTACACCTCAATGTCCAAATACATCAACGAGCTCATGTCGCCGCAGCTTATGGGCGTCATCTATGCCTTCGTGGGCTTTATCATCGCCCTGTACGTGTTGTCGGTCGTCTATGTGTTCATCGACGCTCGCCGCCGCGGCGCCAGCGCCTACGTGGCATGGGGCATCATCGCCCTCATCCCGTTTGTGGGCCTCATCGCCTACCTGGTCCTGCGCCCGCACTCCTACGCGGCCGACCGCGAGGAGCAGGAGCTGGACATGGCCCTGCGCGAGCGCCAGCTTGCCCAGTACGGCACCTGCCCGCAGTGCGGCGCGCCCATCGAGAAGGACTTTGTCGTCTGCCCCGTGTGCGACACCCAGGTTCGTAACGTGTGCCCCAGCTGCCATCGCCCGCTCGATGCGCACTAGAAGGTCTGCCCCTACTGCCGAACTCGCATTCAGTAACGCATCCATCGCCGGGCCGGCCGCAAGCCACGGGCACCGCGCATCTCGCGCAGCCGCCCCTCGCCGCGCACCCCGCCCCCACACGATGAAGCATGCGTAGAAAATCGCCCGCCGTGCCATTAAGGTGCGGCGGGCGCTTGTATACCAAGGCAACCTGCCTATAATGATGCAAGTCAAAAACGCCGTGCGCATCGCACGCACTTGCATCAGGCATCCGAGAGGAGAAAACATACCCATGAAGGCACTCTACAATGACGGTTCGGTGGCCGAGCTCCCGCAGGACGAGGTCACGCACGTCATCCGCCACTCTGCCGCGCACATCATGGCGCAGGCCATCAAGCGCCTGTACCCCCAGGCCGACTTTGCCTACGGCCCCGCGACCGACAACGGCTTCTACTACGACGTCGACCTGCCCGAGGGCGTCAAGATCAGCGAGGACGACTTCCCCGCGATCGAGGCCGAGATGAAGAAGATCGTCAAGGAGAACCTCAAGTTCACCGTGTACGAGAAGCCCCGTGCCGAGGCCATCGCCCTTATGGAGGAACGCGGCGAGAAGTACAAGGTCGAGCACATCGGCGACTTGGACGACGACGCCCGCATCACCTTCTACCAGCAGGGCGACTACATCGACATGTGCGTCGGCCCCCACATCTGCTACACCAAGGCGCTGAAGGCCTTTAAGCTCACCGGCGTCTCGGGCGCCTACTGGAAGGGCGACAAGGACAACAAGATGCTCACCCGCATCAACGGCGTCGCCTTTGCCACCAAGGAAGAACTCGACGAGCACATGCACATGCTGGAGGAGGCCAAGAAGCGCGACCACCGCAAGATCGGCCGCGAGATGGACCTCTTTATGATGCGCGACGAGGCCCCCGGCTTCCCGTTCTTCCTGCCCAACGGCATGATCCTTAAGAACACGCTGCTGGACTACTGGCGCGAGATCCACCACAAGGCCGGCTACGTGGAGATCTCCACGCCGCTCATCATGAACAAGCAGCTGTGGAAGACCTCGGGCCACTGGGACCACTACAAGGACAACATGTACTCTACCGTCATCGACGACGAAGAGTACTGCATTAAGCCTATGAACTGCCCGGGCGGCGTGCTGGTGTATGCCTCCAAGCCGCACTCCTACCGCGAGCTGCCCATTCGCGCCGGCGAGATCGGCCTGGTGCACCGCCACGAGCTGCGCGGCGCCCTGCACGGCCTGTTCCGCGTGCGTTGCTTTAACCAGGACGACGCCCACCTGTTTGTGCGTCCCGACCAGCTGACCGACGAGATCGTGGGCGTGGTCAACCTCATCGACTCCGTGTACCAGAAGTTTGGCTTTAAGTATCACGTTGAGCTTTCTACCCGTCCCGAGGACTCCATGGGCTCGGACGAGGACTGGGCGCGCGCCGAGGAGGGCCTGCGCACTGCTCTGGAGCAGCTGCACATGGACTACGAGGTCAACGAGGGCGACGGTGCCTTCTACGGCCCCAAGATCGACTTCCACCTGGAGGACTCGCTC
>CABUTH010000142.1 GCA_902494465.1 uncultured Collinsella sp. | reverse complement strand
CTTAGCTGCGCGGAAGCAGTTTTGCACTCAAAACCATCGACAGGAGGAAATCGATCATGGCAATCAAACAGACGGCAGGTAGAGATGCCCTGGGGGACTTTGCCCCCAAATTCGCACAGCTCAATGATGACGTGCTGTTCGGCGAGGTGTGGAGCCGAGAAGATGGGCTTTCCCTTCGAGACCGCAGTGTGGTGACGGTGGTCGCCTTGATGGCACAGGGGCTGACGGACTCTTCGTTCCAATATCATCTTATGTCCGCAAAGAACAACGGCGTGACCAGGGCGGAGATAGCGGAAATCCTTACGCATGCGGCGTTTTATGCGGGATGGCCCAAGGCGTGGGCGGCCTTTCGCATGGCGAAGGAGGTCTGGGCAGATGACGATGCCGCTGATGCAAGAGCTGAGCATCAAAACGAGATGGCCTTTCCCATCGGTGCCCCCAACGACGCATTTGCGAAGTACTTTATCGGGCAAAGTTACCTCGCGCCCCTTTCCACCGAGCAGGTCGGCAATTACAACGTTACGTTCGAGCCCGGCTGCCGCAACAACTGGCACACCCATCACGCCAAAAGCGGTGGCGGACAGATCCTTGTCTGCGTGGCTGGTCGAGGGTTTTACCAGGAATGGGGCAAACCGGCACAGGAGCTGCGCCCTGGCGATGTAGTAAATATTCCCGCGGGCGTAAAGCATTGGCACGGAGCCGCGCCCGACAGCTGGTTCTCCCATCTCGCGCTGGAGGTTCCGGGTGAGGAGACCTCCAACGAGTGGTTGGAGCCCGTGGACGACGAGGAATACCTTACAGCGACTGACAAGGAGGCTTAAATACCTTCGTCACCCGCGCCGCCGCGAGCAGCGTGCGCAAATCGGCCCGAATCGCCTCCGCCTTGTTTCCGAGCTGCAACGGGGCCGAGTCGCCCGAGATGTTTACGCTCAGTAGGTGCGCATCCGGTAGCTTTGCGGTCATGCTCCAGAACGGGAGCGTGATGATGCCGGGGGTCATCTCGCCCACGCCGAGCTCCAGCAACAGCACGCGGCTACTACCACGCTCGCGCGCGAAGTGCTCATATCGTTCGAGGCCCTTGCGCCATGCCGTGCCCTGCAAAAACGTGTCGTCGCGCACCCACGGCACAAGCTGCCAACCGCAGTGCGGGCATCGGGGGACATTCTCGCTGCGGATCTCGAACCCCGCCATGCCTGCGAGCATGCGCTCGACGTAGGGACTCGCATCGAAGATCTCGTCGCAGCATGGTTGCTTGCACTGAAGGTGTGCGAAGCTTCCCTGATAGTTGCAGGTCCTCTCGGCAGGAAACGTCTTCTCAACCTGGGTGTCCACATTGGTGCTCAGGATGAAGTAATCCTTATGGCCGATGAGGGACCGCAGGTCGAGATAGGGTTGTGAGGCCGGCTCGCGCAGCATGAAATCGATGTATCGCGCGTAGTAGGCCCATTGCTGCTCGAGGCTGGGGTAGAGGTGATAGAAGCCGTCGAAAAGGCTCTTGAAGCCAAAGGCTTTCTGCCAGTCCGCCATTCCGGCACACGTCATGCCCGCATGGTTGTAATGGTTGAACCCGGCGGCGCTCGACATACCCGAGCCGATGCCGACGATGATGGCGTCGGCATCGTCGATGAGGCTTCGAAGCCTCATCGCTTCTCTTTCTAGAGGTGGCATCGAACGATCTCCTCGAAAGCCGGGGTCATATCGCCGTCAACGAGAATTGTCTCGCACGAAGCGTCGGGCGTCAAAGCCTGACTGTAGTTGAACACGATGTAGGTGGCGTGTTCGCAGGCGTTCGCGACCCGAGCGAGCATGCGCTTTATGACGCCGTTGCGCAGCCCCACGCCAAGTTCGAGGATGGCAACCTTGTGGTTGCGATGCGCTTGCACAAGGTGCGCGAGATCTTCGAGCTGCGCCATGGCGAGGGCATCTGGGTGGGCGAGACGCTGCTCGTCAATCGACGTGCACGTACTCCCCTCCGTCTCGAGCACGTGGTTCTCGTTGAACCCTGCGCGTGCGAAGTGCCCGTCAATATTGCATGTGATCACGAAGGTATCAGCGTGCTCCGTAAGATGCCGCAGCCCGTTCATGATTGGGCCGGGCTCATACTCGACATACTCCTTTTGATGGAATCGATCGGCCCATCGGCGTCGCACGTTTGCATCCGGAGAGGTGAGCCCCTGCAGTATGCAGCCGATGCCATCAGCCTGGGCGAGGTCTCCGTACGCTTCTTGGAAATGAGCATCGGCGTAGAAGAGGTTGAGCCCCTCTGCCATGTCGAGCCCGTTGCTGGCGCCGATGATGATAAGATCCGCCTCGGCAAGTGCCTGGCCGATACGAACCGCTTTTATCGTTTCCATGCGCTACCTACCCAGCGTCTTGCGCACGTCGGCGAGCACGTCGGCGATATCGGCACGAACGGCGAGCCCCCGATCCTCGATTGCACGGGGGAGAAACTGCGTCCTGTTGTTCACGGCGATGTAGCCAGCCTGCGGCAACTGCGCCGTGAGGGCCCAGAACGGCTCCTGGATAAACGCAGGCGTCATGCGGCCCACGCCCAGCTCGAGGAAAAGGATCCTCTGCCGCGCGTGCGCGTCGAGCCAGTCGGACACCTTGCGGTACTGCTCCTCGTAGAGCTCGCCCTGCAGGAAGTTGCCGTAGCCGCGAACCCAAGGGAACGCCTCTGCCCCGCAGTGCGGGCAGCGTGGCACGAATTCTGTCGGAACCTCAAGGCCGTCTCCCATGGCCTCTACCATGCGGGAGACCGGCTCGACCGCGTCCCACACCTCGCCGGTGCAACAGTGGGAGCACTGGAAGAAGCGGTGATCGCCTTGGATCTCTGCTACCTTCTCCCAAGGGTAGATTTTCATGAACTGCGTGTCCTGGTTGGTGGTGAGAACGAAGAAGTCTTTCTCGGTAAGAATGGCGTCGAGATCTTTGTAGGGCTCGCGCAGCGGGGCGTTGAGCGTGGTGTCGAGGAAGGTGGCAAGGTAGCCCCAGCGCGACTCGGCGGTGGGCCAGCGGTAGGACGACCCTTCAAAAGCGCCCCTGAAACCGTATCGCTCGGCGAATTTGCCGAAATGCCTGCGATAGGTCGCGTTGTCTTCGTAGTAGAAGTCGCCGCCGCCCGCCGCGGAGAGCCCAGAGGCCCCGCCTACAAGCACGCAATCGGCTTCATCGATCATGCGGGCAAACGTTTCGATTTGCTGGTCGTAGCGCTCGGGCTCGCGGGCACTCAGTTCATAGGGCGTGCCGCCGGTGCGGTAGGCGGCCTGATGGGAAAACGATTGGTTGGTGAGTTCGATAACGAGCCGCTCGTATAGAGTCACTTGATACTCTCTTTCAACTACAATGAACAGGTGTCTATAAAAAGTATCAGTGTTGATTTGCGTCAGAGCAATGAACAGTTTCGAGCTGCTGTCGATAAACGAGCGGCTTCTGGATATTGTTGAGCGCTGCAATTGGAGGGGCCATGGAATCGGGGAAGATCGATCGTCGCCGACGCTATACGCTTTCGGTCATACGGGAGGCGTTCTTTGCGCTGCTGGCCGAGGTCGGCTTCGCGAAGATGACGGTGGCGGATATTTGCCGCTGTGCCGATATCAACCGCGGCACGTTCTATTTGCACTACGAGGACAAGTTCGCGCTGCTTGATGCACTTATCGACGAGGCCCTGGCGGCGGCGCCCCCGCTTGAGGGAACGGAGGCGGAGGCTCTCTGCCAGCGCCCGCCGGCAAACGATGACTATTATCTGCTCTACTCGGATGACGATGCATACGCCCGGGTGGCACAGCGCGTCGTCGAGCGCGGCGCTGAGCAGATGGTTCCCTCGATCATGGAGGAGACCGGGCTCTCGCGCGAGGACGCCTATCTGCTCTTCGTTCACAACGTCCAGGGAAATCTCGCGGTCAACCGCCTACTCGGTTGGAGGCGAGGGCCCGAGTTCGCCCACGCCCAGGAGCTGCTCAGCGCCTATTCCGAAGGGGGCATGCGGGCGGTATCGGCCCCTTGCACACCGATCGCGAATTAGAACATGATAGCGTCGTCGGCCGTGAAGGCATCAAGGGATCCCTGCTTGACCTGAATGCAGACGTATGTGATGCCCGAGTCGGATGCGGCGCGGAACTGACGGTGTGCGGCGGGGGAAATGCGCAGCCAGTCGCCGGCTGCAAGCTCGATTTCCTCACCGTCGATCGTGACCGAGCCGGCGCCTTCGAGCACGCCATAGATTTCCTCGTTTTCCTTGTGTGCATGGACGAACGGAACGCCAGCGCCGGCGGGAAGATTGTTGACACTCACCTCTGCCCCGGTAAGCCCGAGCACTTCGTGCAGCTCGACACGGCTCTCATTACCGATGTGGGTCCTTGCATAATTAGCCATAATGGTTCCTCTCTTGGGGTTGATGTACCTTGCAGGCATCTCCTGCGTGAGTTATATTCAACGCGAAGGCGAATGCAAATACGAGTACGCACATATTTGTAACTGCGTACTTTTTTGTGAAACCGGTATGGTCAAGGAGGTTGGGTCTCCCGTGATGGCGAAAGAGGAGCTTCCGGAGTGTCCGGTCGCAACGGCGGTAACGCTCATTGGCGGCAAGTGGAAGCTGCTCATTATCCGTAACTTGCGCGTACGCCCTTGGCGTTTCAACGAGTTGCGCCGCGACCTCGAGGGGATCTCTCAGAAGGTGCTTACCGACAGCCTGCGGCAGATGGAGGATGATGGGCTGGTCTTTCGCCATGACTATGGCGAGAATCCTCCCCGCGTTGAGTATGGCCTTACCGAGCTCGGCCGCCAGATGATGCCCATCATGGACTCGCTCGCAGACTTCGGCGCTTATTACAAGACGGTCGTTTCGTAGCGGACACGCTGCTTAGGGGGCGGAGAACCGCTACGAGTACGGTAGCGGTACTCCTACGGCCGCTGTCGTTCCCGCAGGATTAGAGCGGAAGGAGACTGCAATGGGGTCGTCCGCCCCACAAGAAGGCCCTCTCTTCCCGGTATGGCGCCGACATGCGCACGCCGGCTCAAACTGCTCGATGCGCGAAGTGTTGT
>CABUTH010000141.1 GCA_902494465.1 uncultured Collinsella sp. | reverse complement strand
GGCGAGCTCGCCGCACGCTCCCATTTTCTGTCCGCCTGGCGCGACAGACCCAGCTTTCGCGCCAGCCCTTCTTGGCTAAAACCCTTGCTGCGACGAAGGTCGGCGAGCCGCTGCGCAGTTTCTACATTCATGGTTCCTCCTATGTGATGCCAGCCGTGCCGCCGGACCGTTTTTGTTCTTAAGGCGCCTTGCACAGTTAAAAATCTATCCGCCACCGCCAAAAGCATGCCACCTATTCTAGTGAGATTTTTGACAACCGGCGGTTGCGGGCATATATGAGCTGCGGAAATGTGTCCAAACAAAGCAATGACCCGCAGCTCGGTTGTCCCCGTTGCGGCGTTAACGGTAGTATGGTCGTACTGTTTATTCCGCACCGCCAACGGAGGGAGTTCCGCGCCGTGAACCGCGATTTCGCCTCATCGCTCATCCAGCTCAACAATACGTTCTATCGCGAGCACTCCGCCTCCTTTTCCGATACGCGCCAGGCTCCTTGGCCCGGCTGGGTGCGCACCATGGACATAGCGCTCGACCAGCTCGATGTGGCCACCATCGAGCATCCCGTCCGCGTCTTCGATCTTGCCTGCGGCAATATGCGGTTCGAGAACTTTGCCGCCGGCGGCACGCTGGCTGCCAAGGGCGTCGACGGCGCGAGCCCCTCGGCAGATGCCAACTGCCCCTTCGAGTTCTATGGTGTCGACTCGTGCCAAGACCTGGCGATCGATGCCCGTGGCCACGCCCTGCGAATTCCCAACCTGCACTTCCAGGAACTCGACGTGCTCGACGCCTTGATGAAGCTCAACCCCGCCGAGACACCCGACGTGCTTTTCGACGCCCCGCTCGCCGACATCTCGGTCTGCTTTGGCTTTATGCACCACGTGCCGTCGTGCGAGTACCGTGTGCGTGTACTTGACGCCCTGGTGCGCCAGACGCGCCCGGGCGGCATCATCGCCATCAGCTTTTGGGAGTTTATGAATGACGAGCGCATGGCGCGCAAGGCCGTTCGTGCCGAGGCACGCGCCGAGCTCACCCCGCCGTTTGAGGGTTACGATTCCGCGCAGTTTGAAGCCGGCGACCACCTCATTGGCTGGCAAAACGACCGCCACGCCTACCGCTATTGCCATCACTTTGACGATCAGCAGATCACCGACCTGGTGCGCGGCGTCCGTACGTTCTACAAGAGCGGCGAGGTCCCCGTGCGCGAGCTTGAGCGCTTCCATGCCGACGGTCGCAGCGGCGAGCTCAACCGCTATGTGATCCTCAAGCGCCTGTAGGCATCGACGACTCGCCGCCGAGCCGCGCCGCATCTTTTGGGTAAGCTATGCCCATCCGTTTTCCAACCCACCGACGGAACGCGCAGCCACGCGTTCCATACGTATGACCAAGGAGCCTCATGGGAGCCGTCCACGTTCGCACGCCTAAGAACTTTGTGCTCGAGGAGCGTCTGGAACGCTACGCCGATGCGATTGAGACGAGCCCCGAGGCCTATGCCGGAGATTGGCGCGAGGCTTGCGCGCCAGTTGGCAGCAAGCCCTTCGAACACCTTCACCTGGATCTTGGCTGTGGCAAGGGAACGTACCTCGTAAAGCGCGCGGCCCACGAGCCAAACACGCTCTTTGTCGGCATGGACCAGGAGCCCATCTGCATCGCCTATGCCGCGCAGAAAATCTGCGAACAGGAGCTATCCAACGCACTCGTCCTGCCCCGAGGCGCCGTATCACTGCCGCAGCTATTTGCCCTAGGCGAACTCGATGCCATCACCATCAACTTTCCCACGCCGCAACCTAAGGCCAAGTACGCCAAAAAACGACTCGTCCATGTCGACCATCTGATGCTCTACCGCCCGCTCTTTGCAGCCGGTGCCACCGTCACGCTGCGCACTGACAGCAAGCCGTTGCGCGACTACGCCCTGGGACAGTTTGCCGCAGCCGGCTACGACACGCTTTGGGTAAGTGACGACGTCCGCCGCGACCATCCCGAGCATCCCGAAACCGAATATGAGTGCCGCACGCGCGAGATGGGTGCCGCCGTCTACGGCATTTGCGCCACACCCGGAGCGCAGCCCAGTGACGATGCGCTCGCGGCGGGCCGCATGCAGGAGCAAAGCCTTGCCTGCTACCTGCCCGAAAACCTCGATGAGCTCGCCTATGTACCCCTGGGCATGGAAGAGGCCGTTGAGAACTTTAAAAACCGCGCCCGCAAAGGCAAGAAGCGCCTGCCTCAGGAACGCTAGTACCACGCGCCCATTTCCTGCATTTTCTCGCGCGCTGGCACCCCGCGCCGCCGCTACGCCATAATAGTTGGCGGACAAACGACGAGAGAAAGCAACCACATGGCACAGACCACGACAGATACCGCCGCCAGCACCGTCTCCGGCGCCGGCGCCGCCAGCTCATTCTCGGGCGGCACGGGAACCGAAGCCGAGTTCGGCTCGCTCGGCGCGCTCTCCCCCACCTGGTGGGAGCCCGAGGACGGCAGCGAGCCCGAACCATGGCTCACGCCCGATCAGGCCTTTGAGCGCTTCTTTGAATGGACGAGCGATCGCGGCATTGAGCTGTGGGATCACCAAGAAGAGGCTCTCATGGACCTGGCCGCCGGAGATCACGTCATTTTGGGCACGCCGACCGGATCGGGTAAATCGCTCGTCGCGCTGGGCATGCTCTTTATGGGCATGGCACAGGGCAAGCGCTGTTATTACACGGCCCCTATCAAGGCCCTGGTCAGCGAAAAGTTCTTCGATCTGGTACAGGTGCTCGGCCGCGATAACGTCGGTATGATCACCGGCGACACGCATATCAACACCAAGGCGCCCGTCATCTGCTGCACGGCCGAAATCCTTGCCAACGACGCACTTCGCGAGGGCGAGGACGCCGACGTGGGCTGCGTGGCCATGGACGAGTTCCACTACTTTGCCGACCCCGCCCGCGGCTGGGCCTGGCAGGTGCCGCTGCTCACCCTGCCCCACACGCAGTTTATGCTCATGAGCGCCACGCTCGGCGATGTCACCGCCATCGCCGCCTCGCTCGAGGAGCACACCGGCGCTGCTTGCGACCTGGTTGTCGACGCCCCGCGTCCTGTTCCGCTGAGCTACAACTATGTGACGACCTCCCTCGAGGGCACGGTCGAGCTCGCCATGCGCCGCGGCGAGGCCCCGCTCTATATCGTGCACTTTAGCCAGGATGCCGCCCTTGCGACGGCACAGTCGCTCGCCAATTTTGGCATCGCCAGCAAGGAGCAACGCGAAGCCATCAAAGAAGCGGCAAAGGGAACGAGCTTCTCCACGGCCTTTGGCAAGATTCTCAAGCGCTTGCTCGGATGCGGCGTCGGCGTGCACCATGCTGGCATGTTGCCGCGCTATCGCCTGCTGGTCGAGCGCCTGGCGCAGCAGGGCCTGCTGCCCGTCATCTGCGGCACCGATACGCTCGGCGTCGGCATCAACGTACCCATCCACACCGTGGTGCTCACCGCGCTCACCAAGTTTGACGGCTACAAGATGCGGCGTCTGCGCGCCCGCGAGTTTCATCAGATTGCCGGTCGCGCCGGCCGCTCGGGCTTCGATACCGAGGGCATGGTCATCGCCGAGGCACCCGAGCACGAGATCGAAAATGCAAAGCTTATGGCCAAGGCGGGCGACGATCCCAAAAAGCTCCGTAAGATTAAAAAGAAAAAGGCCCCCGAGGGCTTTGTCACCTGGAACAAGCAGACCTTTGAGCGCCTGATCGAGACGCTGCCCGAAACGCTCAAGCCGCGCCTGCGCATCACACACTCCATGGTGATTAGCGTGGTCGAGCAGGGCGGCGACGCTCGCACCCGCGTGCACGACCTCATCGAGACAAGCCTGCAAACACCCGAGGAAAAGGCAAAGCTCGAGGTTCGTGCCGACGAGATCTTCGCCACGCTCATCGACTCCGGCGTCGTCGTGCGCACCGAGGTGCCGCCCGCACCCGACGCTCCGGCTGACGCCGCGCCGGACATCGACTACGCGCTGACGGTCGACCTGCCCGAGGACTTTGCGCTCGACCAGCCGCTCTCGCCGTTTTTGCTTGCCGCGTTGGAGTTGCTCGATCCCGAGAGCGAGACCTATACCATGGACCTCATCTCAATGGTCGAGGCAACGCTCGAGGATCCCAAGCAGGTGCTGCGCGCACAGGAGCGCGCCGCACGCGATCGCGCTATGGCCGAGATGAAGGCCGACGGCATCGAATATGAGGAGCGCTTGGAGCGCATTCAAGACGTCACGTACGAAAAGCCGCTCGAGGATTTGCTCGACGCCGCCTTTGACAAGTACTGCCAGGAAGTACCCTGGGCAAACGACTACCAGCTCTCTCCCAAGAGCGTCCTGCGCGATATGCTGGAAAGCGCGAGCGATTTTAAGGGCTACATTCAAAAGCTCGGCATCGCCCGCTCCGAGGGCATTTTGCTGCGCTACCTGGCAGAAGCCTATCGTTCACTCGACCGCACCGTGCCCATCGAGAAGCGCGACGAGCGCCTGCGCGACATTATCTCGTGGCTGGGCTTTGTGGTGCGCTCGGTCGACTCGAGTCTGGTGGACGAGTGGGAGAACGCCGGCAACCCGGCAGCCCTCGACGCCGCACCGCCGCAGGGCATCGACGAAGTCGTGGCAGACCGCCGTGGCTGTACCCTGCTGGTGCGCAACGCACTCTTCCGCCGCGTGGCCCTTGCAGCCCGCGGACACGTGCGCGATCTGGGCGAGCTCGACGAGGACTGGGGCATGAGCGAGGTCCGCTGGCAAAAGGCGCTCGACGCCTATCACGAGCAACACGAGGAAATCCTCACCAACGGCGACGCCCGCAGCGCCGCGATGTTTACCATCGACGAGAGTGACGAGAAGCCCGATCATGTGTGGCACGTGCACCAGATTTTTGCCGACGAGGACGGCGACCACGACTTTGGCATCATGGGCGATGTCGATCTGGACGCCACACAAGACGGCGGCGAGGCCATTTTCAAAAACTACCGCGTCGGCTTTATCGAGGACCTGCTCGAGGACTAGCCGAACAGAATGGGACGAAACGAAGCGGGGGCGCAGGAAGACCATGTAG
>CABUTH010000140.1 GCA_902494465.1 uncultured Collinsella sp. | reverse complement strand
TGCGGCCGTGGTCCAGGCAGATGATCGCGTCGGAGTTGCGCACGGTGGACAGGCGGTGCGCGATGACAAACGTCGTGCGGCCCTCCATGAGCTTGTCCATGCCCGCCTGCACGATGGCCTCGGTGCGGGTGTCGATGGAGCTCGTGGCCTCGTCCAGAATCATCGCCGGCGGATCGGCGACGGCGGCGCGCGCGATCGAAATCAGCTGACGCTGGCCCTGCGACAGCCCGCTGCCGCCGCCCTCGAGTACGGTGTCGTAGCCGGCCGGCAGCATGCGGATAAACCCGTCGGCGTTGGTCAGGCGTGCAGCCTCGATACACTGTTCGTCCGTGGCGCCGGGACAGCCGTAGCGGATGTTGTCCATCACGGTGCCGGTGAACAGGTTCACGTCCTGCAGCACCACGCCTAGCGAGCGGCGCAAATCGGCCTTGCGGATCTTGTTGACATTGATGCCGTCGTAGCGGATCTCGCCGTCGTCAATGTCGTAGAAGCGGTTGATGAGGTTGGTGATCGTGGTCTTTCCGGCGCCCGTCGCGCCCACGAGCGCGATCTTCTGCCCGGGCTCGGCGTCAAGTTCGATATCGCGCAGTACGAGCTTTTGGGGTACATAGCCAAAGCTCACATGGTCGAGTAGGATGTGCCCCTTGAGCGGCACGAGCTCGCGGCTGCCATCGCTATGCGGGATCTTCCAAGCCCAACGTTCGGTTCGCTCGCTCGCCTCGACAAGCGCGCCGTCCGCACCCTCGCGCACGTTGACCAGCGTCACGTAACCGTCGTCGGCTTCGGGTGCCTCGTCCATAAGTGCAAAGATGCGTCCGGCACCCGCAAGCGCGACGATGATCGAGTTGAGCTGGTTGGACACTTGTGCCACTGGGTTCATGAAGTTGCGCGTAAGCGTCAAGAAGGACGTGATGGCGCCGAGCGTAAACGTGTTGAAGCCGGCAAGTCCCAGGTTGGGTGTCCCCGCGATGGCCATGTAGCCACCGAGCACGGCCACCACCACATAGATCAGGTAGCCAAGCGCATTCATCATAGGCATGATCGAATTGCCCAGGCCCTGCGCGTTCGTCGCGGCCTTTGCCCAGGCACGGTTGAGCTTGCTCATCCCGGTGCGCGCGGCGTCCTCGTGACAAAAGACCTTGATGACCTTCTGTCCGCCGACCATCTCCTCGATGTAGCCGTTGAGCGCTCCGAGTGAATCTTGCTGCTCAATAGAAAACGCCCCGATGACTCCCGTGACGCGGCCCACGAATACAAGCACCGTCGCCATGAGCACGCAAACCACCGCGGTGAGCCCCACGCTCATCCAAAGCATGCACACAAAGACCGAGACCAGCGTGAACACCGAGCTCATGAGCTGTGAGAGCGACTGCGCGATCATCTGGCGCAAGGTATCGGTGTCGTTGGTGTAGAGGCTCATGATGTCGCCGTGCGCATGCGTGTCGAAGTAGCGCAAGGGGAGCGCCTGCATGTGCGAGAACATGTCGTCGCGGATGCGTTTAAGCGTGCCCTGCGCTACGGTGACCATCGCGCGGTTGTAGACGAGCGTGGCCGCAACGCCCACCACATAGAGGGCGCCGATGGTGGTGAGTGCGTGCGCGAGACCCGTCCATACGGGGGCGTCGGTCGCCAAAAGCGGGACGATGTAGTCGTCGATCAGTGTTTGCAGAAACATTGACGACGCGGCGCTTGCGATGGCAGAGACCAGAATGCACGCGACGACGAGCACGAGCCGTCCTCGGTAGCAGGACATATACGAGAGCAGGCGCTTGACGGCTGCCATATCGAGTTGCATCGCGGGCACGTCGGCACCCGGTGTCGCTCCGTTCGCGGGGCGTTTATTCTGCTTACTCATTCTCTGCCGCTCCCTTCTGCTGCGACTCAAAGACCTCGCGATAGATATCGCTCGTGCGCAAGAGCTCTTCGTGCGTGCCCACCGCGCTGATGCGCCCGTCGTCCATGACCACGATCTTGTCGGCGTGCATGACCGAGCTCACGCGTTGCGCGATCACGATTTTGGTCGTGGTGGGCAGGTACTCGGCCAGGCCGCGTTGGATCGTGGCATCGGTCTTGGTGTCGACGGCGCTCGTGGAGTCATCGAGCACGAGCACGCGCGGATTGGCCACGAGTGCGCGGGCGATGCACAGACGCTGCTTCTGCCCACCCGAGACGTTGGCGCCGCCCTGCTCGATCATGGTCTGGTAGCCATCGGGCATCTGGTCGATGAACTCATTGGCGCACGCGAGTTCGCAGGCGCGCGCCAGCTCCGCATCGTTGGCCTTGGCGTTGCCCCAGCGCAGGTTGTCGGCGATGGTGCCGCTAAAGAGCTCGTTTTTCTGCAGCACCATGGCCACCTGGCCGCGCAGCGCATCGAGGTCGTAGTCGCGCACGTCGACGCCGCCCACGCGCACGGTGCCTGCGGTGGCGTCATAGAGGCGGGCGATGAGGTTCACGAGGCTCGACTTGGACGATCCCGTGCCGCCGATGATGCCCACGACCTCGCCACTCTTGATGGTGAGGTTTATGTCCTCGAGCACGTTTTTCTCGGCCTTGCTCGCGTAGGCAAAACTTACGTGGTCAAATTCCACGGATCCGTCCGCAACCTGCGTGACGGCGCGGCCGGGTTCGGGGCTCACGATGTCACTCTGTTCGTTGAGCAGCTCGGCGATGCGCTTGGCCGAGCTTTGGGCGATCACGATGAGCGTAAAGACCATGGAGAGCATCATGAGCGCCATGAGGATCTGCGTGGCGTAGGTAAAGAGCGCGGTGAGCTGCCCCGTGGTGAGACCGAATGCGGCGTTGTTGCCCGAGGCCACGATGGCCTTAGCGCCGAGCCACGAGATGAGTATCATGCATGCGTACATGCAGGTCTGCATGAGTGGCATGTTGAGCGCGATGAGGCGTTCGCCGCGGGCGAAGTCCTCGTAGATGCGCTGGCTGATGACGCCAAACTTGCCAATCTCGTGCTCCTCGCGGTTGAACGACTTGACCACGCGGATGCCCGCGATGTCCTCCTGCACCACGTTGTTGAGCGTGTCGTAGGTGGCGAAAACGCGGTTGAAGATGCTGCTTACGCGCCACATGATGAGTCCGAGCGCGATGGCGAGGATAGGGATCACGGCTAGGAACACGAGCGAGATCTGCCGGTTGATGGTAAGCGACACGACCCAGCAGAACGCGAGCATCACGGGGCCGCGCACGCCCATGCGAATGATCATCATGTAGGCGTTCTGCACGTTGGTGACGTCGGTAGTGAGTCGTGTAACGATCGAGCCGGTAGAGAACTTGTCGATGTTGCCAAAAGAGAAGGTCTGCACATTGTCGTACATGTCGTCTCGCAAGTTGGCGGCGAAGCCTACCGAGGCGCGTGCGCCCATCCAGGCGCCGCCGGCGCCCACTCCAAACTCGAGAACGGCTAGGACGAGGAGGGCGACGCCAAGGCGCCAGACCTCGCCCATGTTGCCGGCCTGGATACCGCGGTCGATGAGGTCGCTCATGACGAGCGGGATGGCGATCTCGAGCATCACCTCCAGGATGGAAAGTAGGACGGCGATGACGGAGTCCTTGCGGTACTGCCGCAGGCTCCGCGCAAGCGTTCGTATCATGCGTGTTCCTTTCTGTGCAAATCGGCCTAAATTACGTAGCAAGCTACAGAATAGGGTGTAAAGAAGCCCGCCGCAGACGGAGAGAATCCGATAGGCGACGGGTGCTGATGAGGCTATTGTTTGCAGACGTTGGCGTAGACCTGCCTGAGCATGCGGATGAGCTCTGCCTGTTCGCGTTCATCGAGGCCGGCGAGCAGTTCTCGATCGCGCTCGCGCATTATGGCGCGTAGGCGGTCGCCGACATCGCGTGCCTTGTCCTCAAGCTCAACGACTTTGTTGCGTCGGTCATCCTCGGCTGCCCAGGTGCGCACAAAGCCGCCCTTTTCGAGGCGCCCGACGAGGCCGGAGACCGTTGGGTGGGAAACCTTGAGGTTGGTTTCGATCTCTTTTTGGAGCGCCCGGCCCTCGTGCTCGATGAGGTAGACGATCACCTGGCTTTGCGCAAAGGTGAGTCCTTGCTCCTTGAGGTCCGCGTCGGCGGAGGCCTGCATGCGCTCGTTGATTACCTTAAAAAGGGGTCCAACGGCATCTTTGGGCACCATTCCAACCACCTTCCTTTCTGTAGCATGTTACGTTTATAGCACAATCCGAAGCATGCGACATGTTCTTCACGAAACTATGCCCTCTTTACGGCCTTTGGGGTCGCCTTATATCGGGACCTGTTTATTCGGCAAGCAATATTTGTAGATAATCACGCTTTCCGTGGAGGACGCGGTCGATATAGACCTTCTGGTGAAAGCGGTAAAACGCGAGGTAGTTGTCACAGACTACGAAACGGTAATCGGAGCGTAAGGGATAGATCGAGGAGAGTGGCGTGCCCGATTCTGGGAAGCTGGAAAGCAGGTCTATCCGAGCGAGGATGCCCTCTACGATTCTCTCCGCTGCTGTGGGATTGTCCTTTTCGACGGCAATATAGTCCCAGATGTCGTCGAGATCTTGCAGGGCCAGCGGAGAGTAGACGACCTCGCAGCTATGCATGGTTTGCGGCCTTGCGGCGGAAGTGTTCAGCGACGTTATTCGATGAGAGCCATCCGCTCTCCTCACCCGAGTTGCGCCCGCGCTCAAGCTCCGACATCAGCGTGCTGATGGCGCAAAACCGGTCGTAGTCTTTCATGTCGAGCACCGCGTAGCAACCGTGCCCATTTTTGGTCAGGAATACCGGAGAGCCCTCGCGGACATCGGAGAGCACCTCGTTGTAATTGCGTAAATCGGAAACAGGCTTAATGGCAGGCATAAAAGCTCCAATCGATGTAGGAAAACTTACGATAAATTATACGAATAATATATAGCACCTGCCAGTCAAAACGCCCCTCACAAAACGAGGCCCTGGCCAAACGGTCAGGGCCTCACCAACTTTGATTCCGTTCTAAACGACGGGCTGATTGCGCGCAGGAGAACCCCCAGGCGGGCCGGGGTGTAACCTCCGCGCGCAGTTTCGCAGCGAAGCGAGAATGTTTGAGCACGGAG
>CABUTH010000139.1 GCA_902494465.1 uncultured Collinsella sp. | reverse complement strand
CGGTGCGGCTGCGATAGCCGTATGTATCGTAATAGTTGACACGAACCAAGTCGCCACGTTTGAGACCCTCGAGCTTTTTAGAAAGTACGAGGGCTTTTTCTTCCGTGAGCTCACGTTTTGACTCGACGGTGATTTCCTGCTTGCGCACGAGTTCGTAGTATCCCGTGAGGGCGGCAAAGGGCATAAACTGCGCGGCGCGGTTGGCGCGCACGGCACCGTTGGCAGTGAGCTTGGGGTCGGCGGCGCGGCGCCTGCCCTCGGGGTCCGCCAGGCGCTCGAAGGCGGTCGGCGGGCGCACGGGCTGTTGTTTGGGTTTAGGCACGGTGTCCTCCAACTTGGTCGTTGCGTTCGCGCGCGGTGGCGCCGGCGGTAAAGCTTAATCCCTTGACGAGCGCGTTCTTGCCGTACTTGCCTTTCACGGCCAGGACGGCGCGCGCCAGGTCGCGCTCGCGCTCATCGGCCTCGATATCGCTGAACAGATCGATGGTGGTAAATTCCTCGGGCATGAGGTTGCCAAAGCCAAGGTTGATGCGCTTGACCGGTCGTTTGGGATCGACGGTCTGCGCCCAGAGCTCATCGAAATAGCCCATGATTTTCTTAAACGAATTAGTGCGCTCGGGCAGCTTTCGCGAGGCGTTGGAGTGCGCAAAGAGTGCGGCATAGCCACCACGCGGTTTGCCGCCATGCTCTCCCACAAAGATGCCATCGATTGCCTGCGCTTCGCGCACCAGGCGACGCCTTTCGTCATCGCGCTGGACGGGCTTGGGAGCACGGGGCGCGAGCTCGGAGCCGTCGGTCGCTGCGGGTTCGATGCCCGAGGTACTCGAGCGCAGGTGTCCGCAGGCGTCTATATACTGCGCCGTGCCGCTGGCGTTGAGCCGGCGTATGTCGGCGCGCTCGCTTGCATAGCCCACAAAGAGCGAGATGCTGTCGCACACCACGTGTTTGTCGATCAAATCCAGCACGGCGGCATCGACCATTTCGCGCAAGACTGTGTAGGCCTGCTCGTAGGCATAGCCCTTCGAGAGCACCTGCCCCGTGGTGGTCGAGGTCGCTTGCGGGCGATAGGCTTGGATATCGGCGATGGTCGTTGGCTCGCGCCCAAAGGCGTGGTCGATAAGATATTCGGCATTGACGCCGAGCTCATCGTAAAGCAGGTTTTCGTCGAGCGCGGCGACGCCCATCAGATCGTAGACGCCGTACTTTTCGAGGCGGGCTGCCACGCCGGGGCCGATGCCCCAGATATCGGTAATGGGACGATGAGGCCAGATCTCCTTGCGAAAGGTCTCGTCGTCGAGTATGCCGATGCGGCTGGGTACGTGCTTGGCGGTAATGTCGAGCGCTACCTTGGCCTGGAATAGGTTGGGGCCGATGCCGACCGTCGCCGTGATGCCGGTGCGCGCGAGGACCTCGTCGCGCAGCGTGCAGGCGAACCCTTCCGCATCTGTGTGATAGAGGTCCAGATAGGGCGTCACGTCGATAAAGCACTCATCGATGGAGTAGACGTGCACGTCCTGGGGGCTGACGTATTCCAGATAGATACCGTAGATTTTCGCCGACACCTCCATGTAATGCTGCATGCGCGGTACGGCCGTGATGTAGTCGATGCCATCGGGAATTTCGAACAGACGGCAGCGGTTGTGTATCCCGAGGTCCTTCATAGCCTGTGTGATGGCGAGGCAGATGGTCGTGCGCCCGCGCGATTCGTCGGCAACGACCAGGCACGTAGTGAGTGGGTCGAGTCCGCGGTCGACGCACTCGACGCTGGCATAAAACGTCTTGAGGTCGATGCAGATATAGGTGTGCTGCTCGTGCGCCATCCGTGCCCCTTCATCAAACACATGTTCTTATCAAATGCCTGTTCGATAATACCCGCTTGCACGGACACCGTCAAAACCTGCCAAAAAGGGACTGGTTTGTTTTGGTAGGTATGGTCGTGCGACTGCATCGGGTTTTTAACGTAGCTCTAAAGAGCGCGAAACAGCTCGGAAAACCTCGCTTCGTAGCATGAGCCTAACGATTGATGCCGCCTATACGCACGGAAGGGTTGTGGGGATAATGGTCAACTATGGGTTTGGTATGCCGACGCGCTTGGTTGCGGATGGGGATGTGGCTCGCTGGTGCGGACGATTGGTCGCTCACTACGGTGGCACCAAGGCGCTGGTTGTGCTGGGCGGTGACAAGCATACGCGCGATGAGCTTGTCTCGGCGGCGCTGGGCTCGCTCGATCGCGCCCTGCTCGAGCGCGTGCTTTTCCGCTGCGGTCTGGTCGGGGGCGACGGGGGAGACGAGCTGATCGACGAAGCCGTGGCCTTGGCGACTGACGAAGGCGTGGACTTTGTCCTGGCGATCGGCGATGCCGATACTGCCGGCTTTGCGCGCGAGCTCGCCCGTCGTATGGCGGCGCTCGATGCCGGTGAGGACGGCTTTGTGCCTTATGGATGCATCGTCTCCGAGGGAAAAGTGCCCGCCGTTGTGGGTGCCGGCGAGGTTCCCGTTTTCGCCATTATCGCGCCCGAACTGCTGGAGGGCATTGGGTCTCCTCTGCGTGAGTTGTTCGGCAGCGTGTGCGCCGCGGCCTAATATTTACCATAAAGGGATAGGTTCTTTTTGATTGGTAAAGCGTTTGACCTGCCAAAAAAACCTGTCCCTTTTTGGTCGGTTGCCGTTTGGGGGCCGATTGGCAACGCTCGCTGATTATAGTCTTGACCTGCGCTAGAATAGTGGCATCTGAATGTCCGGGCGCATGGAGGTGTGCGCCCGTATGCTGAGGAGGACTCTATGGCAACTGTTGCCGCACCTATCGATGCTACGTCGACTGCCGCTTGGAAGGCGCTCGAGGCTCATCAGGAGAAGCTCGAGGCCGAGGGCATCGACCTCAAGGCCTGGTTCGCCGCTGACGCCGACCGCGTAAATAAGTTGAGCTTTGACGCCGGCGACCTTCACTTCGATCTGTCGAAGAACCTGGTGACCGATGAGACCGTCAAGCTGCTGTGCGATCTTGCCCGCGAGGTGAAGCTCGAGGAGCGCCGCGACGCCATGTTCTCCGGCGAGCACATCAACACCACCGAGGACCGCGCCGTCCTGCACACCGCACTGCGCCGCCCGGCAAGCGAGAAGGGACAGCTCATCGTCGACGGCCAGGATGTTGTCGCCGACGTGCACGAGGTTCTCGACCGCATGTATGCCTTCGCCGAGCGCGTGCGCTCCGGTGAGTGGAAGGGCGTTACCGGCAAGAAGATCGAGCACCTGGTGTCCATCGGCATCGGCGGCTCCGATCTGGGCCCGGTCATGGCTTACGAGGCCCTGCGTCCCTATGCCGACGCCGGTATCGACTGCCGCTATATCTCCAACATCGACCCCAACGACCAGGCCGAGAAGCTCAAGGGTTTGGATCCCGAGACCACGCTCGTAATCATCGTCTCTAAGACCTTCACCACGCTCGAGACCCTCACCAACGCTCGCGAGGTCAAGACCTGGATGCTCGAGCAGCTCAAGGCTCAGGGCGCCATCGACGGCTCCGATGAGCAGAACGCCGAGGCCGTGGCCAAGCACTTTGTCGCCGTTTCCACCGCACTCGAGAAGGTCGAGGCCTTCGGTATCGACCCGGCCAACGCCTTTGGTTTCTGGAACTGGGTCGGCGGTCGCTATTCTGTCGACTCCGCCGTGGGTCTGTCGCTGATCGTCGTGCTCGGTCCCGAGCGCTTCCAGCAGTTCCTTGAGGGCTTCCACGCCATCGACGAGTACTTCTGCAACACCCCGCTCGAGAACAACGCCGTCGCGCTGATGGGCCTGCTCAACGTCTGGTACGTCAACTTCTTCGGTTCCAAGAGCCACGCCGTGCTGCCGTACTGCCAGTACCTGCACCGTTTCCCGGCCTACCTGCAGCAGCTCACCATGGAGTCCAACGGCAAGCACGTCCGCTGGGACGGCAGCGCTGTGACCTCCGATACCGGTGAGATCTTCTGGGGCGAGCCCGGCACCAACGGTCAGCACGCCTTCTACCAGCTGCTGCACCAGGGCACCGTGGTGGTTCCGGCCGACTTTATCGCTTTCGCCAACACCGCCAATCCCGCAACCGACAGCGGTCAGGACGTGCACGAGCTGTTCCTGGGCAACTTCCTGGCCCAGACCAAGGCGCTCGCCTTTGGTAAGACGGCCGATGAGGTGCGCGCCGAGGGCACGCCCGAGCAGATCGTTCCGGCCCGCTGCTTTGAGGGCAACCGTCCGACGACCTCGATCTTCGGCGATACGCTGACCCCGTTTGCGCTCGGCGAGCTCATCGCCCTGTACGAGCACATCACGTTTGTCGAGGGCACGGTCTGGGGCATCGACTCCTACGACCAGTGGGGCGTTGAGCTGGGCAAGCAGCTTGCCAAGCAGATTACCCCTGCCTTCCACGACGACGCCGCCAAGGCCGAGCAGGACGCTTCGACCCAGGCGATCATCGAGTTCTACCGCGCTCACCGCAAGTAGGATTCGCTGCGATAAGTAACGCATAGCCGACAAGGGCCCGTATCCGTTGGGATGCGGGCCCTTGCTGTTTGTGGTCGAGCGTGGCGGACTGCGCGGCGTTGTTAATGGGCGAATTCGACCTGGGCGGTGTCTCGCTGCGCCTCGGGCAGCTCCCCGTAGAGCGGATGGTCTTCGAGCCTAAAGCGTTCGACCTGCTCGGGGGCGCGACCGCGCACAAAGAGCCATGAGCGATCGATCGGCGTCGCCATAAGTGTGCTGGCCAGCGCGTCGGCTCGGTCGGAAAACACTCGGGCGCTCTCGGGGTCTTGGAACGCCAGCACCAGATGCGCGTCGCAGTTGCCCATGATGGAGCGTGCACGCGCCTCCCCGTAGAGCGCATCGAGTTGATTGGTCGACTGCAGCAGCAGCGTTGCCCAGATGTTGCGGCTTCGGATAATCGAGAGCACGTTGTCGATCTGGGGAATCTGCAGGTTTGCAAAGTCGTCGAGCATAAAGCGTACGGGCACGGGCAGGCCGCCATCGGGCTGCTTGTCGGCCTCGCGTATGAGGCCCATAAACGCCTGCGTAATAAAGAGGCTGGTTAGCGGGTCGAGATTG
>CABUTH010000138.1 GCA_902494465.1 uncultured Collinsella sp. | reverse complement strand
CGGCTCGACGCTGCGCGGGCCGCATTTGGACAATCTGACGTTCAACTTCAAGGGCGCGACCAGAAGGTCAGCGCCCTTTCGTTTCACGTCACCTTGTCTCAAATGCGGCCCGCTCGCTGACGTTGCCAATACATCGATGTAGTCATTGGGGACGTTCTTAAACGACTACCCAACGGATATTGCGCACATGGCTCGCATGACAGTCGTCTCTTTTATGTTTCCTTTAGCCGTTGCTGCCTAGGATGGGGGTTAGTCGACAGGAAGGGAGCACCGGGATGGACGACGCGAGCGAGCGTGCAATCGAAGAGGACATGCTCGATCAGTTCAACTACTTTGATGATGAGGACGAGGAATTGATCGACCGTCGCGAGCCGGCGGCGCTCGATACTTTCGACCTTATTGATGAAGAGCCCGACGAGGACGAGGTCGGATCAGCGGAGCCCCCACAGCCTTCGCGCCTTGACTCGCTGCTTTCGAGAGCCCCCATGCACCACGGCGTTCGTGCCGGTGCGCTCCATATGAAAACTGACTGGCACCAGATCGTGACGGCAGGCGATGAGCTTGCCGTCGATGCGCCACTCACCGATAAGTCATCCATCATCTGCCGCACCGGCATGCTTATGCTGGCAAGCGGAACAGGTGCCTGGCGCGTGCGCGATACCATGAATCGTGTTGCTGCCGTACTCGGCGTCACGATTCACGTCGACCTGAGTCTTCTGTCGTTTGAGTGCACTTGCATCGAAGATGGCCACTGCTTTAACGAGGTTGTCAGCCTGCCCACAACGGGAGTCAATACCCATCGCATTTGGATGATGGAGAGTTTCCTCAAGGAAATCGAGACCTATGGTCGTCGCTTCACGGTACACGAGTATCACGAGATGCTCAGGACCGTTGAGAGCTCAAAGCCTGATTACTCTCCCTGGCAACAGGGCCTTGCGGCAGCCTGTGCTTGCGGCGCCTTCGTCTTTTTGCTCGGCGGCGGCCCTATCGAGATGGCCTGCGCGTTCGTGGGCGCGGGTGTCGGCAACTTTGCCCGCTCCCATATTCTCAAGCAAGGCCTTGGTCAGTTCAGCGCGCTGACGACCGGCGTTGCGCTCGCTTGCGTTTCGTATCTGCTGGCATTGCTCGGCCTTGGCCAGGTCATACCGGGGGCAATGTCGCACCAAGAAGGCTATATCGGCGCCATGCTCTTTGTGATTCCCGGCTTTCCACTCATTACGGCAGGCCTCGACATCGCTAAGCTCGACATGCGAAGCGGTATCGAGCGCCTTTCATATGCCGTATCGATTATTGTGATGGCGACCCTCGTAGGTTGGATGGTTGCCGAGTGTGTTGGCCTGGCGCCGGACGACTTTGCCCCACTGGGCCTTTCGCCGCTTGCCCTTACGCTCCTGCGCGTGGTGATGAGCTTCGTTGGCGTATTCGGCTTCTCGGTGATGTTCAACAGCCCGGTAAAGATGGCCGCGGCAGCTGGGTTGATCGGCGCCGTGTCCAATACCCTGCGTCTGACCCTTGTCGATGCGCCGACGATGATTCCCTTCCTGGGCCTCAGCACGGGAATGCCTCCCGAGGCAGCAGCGTTTATCGGCGCGCTGGTATCGGGGCTGCTCGCAAGCTTGGCTGAAGTCAAGCTCACCTACCCGCGCATCGCCCTCACGGTGCCTTCGATTGTCATTATGGTGCCGGGCTTGTATCTGTATCGCTCGATGTATTACATGTGCACCTTCGACACGGTCAATATGCTCGGCTGGTTTGTGCGCGCAGTGCTCATCGTAGCGTTTCTGCCCGTTGGACTGGGTGTGGCGCGTACGCTCACCGACCCTCGCTGGCGCCACACCAGCTAATTGGTACAAGGGGGACAGGTTACTTTGCACCAAATGAGTTGCGGTGAAATAGGGACTGAATTGTTGCTTAAAGGGTCAAAACAGTCCGTATTCCACCGCAACTTATGGGGTCGGGGGTTTTGGTGCCCTGCATCTCCACAAACTCAACGCTTACGAAGCGCGCGCCGTTCGTGTTAGGGTAGTTCCACCACATAAGTAGTCGCAGACGCGCGTAACACGGGCGGGCGAGATGAAGTCCCAACAGCTCCATCTTGCCCGCCCGTTTTTGTTGCGTGGCGCCGCGGTACAACACAGAGAGGAATCTGCCCTTTATGCCTATCAACAAACGAGAGAGCCTGCTGTTCACCTTTATCATGTGCTTTTGCATGGTGCTCTGGATGAGCATCTACAACGTTGCCCTGCAGCACGGGGCCATCAACGGCGAGGTCGTTGCCACTGCGTGGCTCGGCTTCCCCGTTGCCTACATTTTTGCCATGTGCTGCGACTGGTTCGTCGCCAGCCCGCTCGCCAAGGGTTTCGCCTTTAAGTACTTGGTCACGCCGGGCAAGAGCTCGCCACTTGCCATGACGCTCGCCGTCAGCTCCTGCATGGTCGTTCCCATGGTCATCATCATGTCGCTGTACGGCGCCTGTGAGGGTCTGACGCACATGCCCGGCGGCATCCTTGCGAACCTGTATTCCGTGCCCGCGATCTGGATGATCAACATCCCGCATAATTTTGTGATGGCGCTGCCGTGGAACCTTTTGGTAGCCGGTCCGATTTCCCGCTTCGTCTTCCGTCGCGCCTTCCCTGTGGGGACGGTTTTCGAGGAGGAGCATGCCGAGCTCTTGGAGCAGGCTATGGCTCCTGAGTGCGAGTAGCTCGCTTAGGGATCTGCTGAGCGCGGGCGACTTGCTTGGTTGGAGCCCTAAGCGTGGATAGCTCTCTCGGCGACATCGCGGGCGTGAGCGGTGCGCATGACCGGAGGGCCCGTGCTGCTCCGTTGCCCGACGTGCTAGCGCGCAGAACAATCTGTTGGTGCATTCGGCGGCTGCTGAAGCGTTTCGGCAGCCGCTTTTTATACGGAGTTTAAATACAACAGTCTGTTGTATTATGTAGAGTGGTATATCTCTAGCGGGAAAAATGCGAGAGACGGAGCATTATGGCGTTGCTAGTAGGACTGGACGTAGGGTCGACGACGACCAAAGTTTACGCGATGCACGAGGATATGACCGAGGCGTGGTGGGGATATCGCCGCCACGGGGCGTGTCAGACAGCGAGCGTGCGCGCCATGCTCGGCGAGCTCGCCGAGCGCTTTCCCCATGAGTCGCTGCGCGTTGCGGTGACCGGCTCGGGTGCGCGCGATATCGCGACCGCGCTGGGCGCCTCGTACGTTCAGGAGGTGGTCGCCAACGCGCTCGCGATCAGCAGGTTCTATCCGCAGACGCGCTGCGCCATCGAGCTGGGCGGCCAAGACGCCAAGATGATCTTCTTCCGCACCAACGATAAGGGAGACATCGAGGTTGCCGACATGCGCATGAACGGCTCGTGCGCAGGCGGTACCGGTGCATTTATCGACGAGATGGCAAAGCTCATGGGGGTCGGCACCGAATCGGGCGAGTTCGAGCAGCTCGCAAGCCGGGGAACGACCGTCCACGAGGTCTCGGGCCGCTGCGGCGTGTACGCAAAGACCGATATCCAGCCGCTGCTCAACGAGGGCATTCCTGCCACCGACCTGGCGCTTTCGGCGCTTCACGCGGTCGCCCGCCAAACGATCGGCGGTCTGGCCCAGGGTATCGACATCGAGCCGCCGGTAATCTTCGAGGGCGGTACGCTCGCCTACAACCCCACACTGGTCCGCGTGTTCCGGGAGCAACTGAATCTATCGGACGATCAGGTTATCGTCCCGCGCGATCCGCAGATCATGGTCGCGCGCGGTGCCGCCCTGTCGCTGACCGACATGTTCGCATCGTCCCAACCGATCGACCTTCCCGACGCTTTTGTCCGGCTGGATAAGCTCGAGACGGTCGCGCCCGCAAGCGGGGAGGGACGTCTTGCCCAGCCCTTTTTTGCCACACCTGCCGAGCAGGCGGATTTTACGGCACGCCATGGCAAAGAGACGCCGGCAAAGGGTCCGGATGCGTATGCGCCCGGAGAGACGGTGCGTGTGGCGCTCGGTATCGATTCGGGGAGCACGACGACCAAGTTCGCCCTGGTCGATGAGGCGGGTGAGCTTGTCGATTCGTTCTACGCGTCTAATAACGGCAGACCGCTCGACGTCGCCCAACAGGGTCTTGTCAGCTTGAAGAACCGCTGGGAGACAGCGGGAGTCACGCTTGCGATCGATGCCGTGGGCACCACGGGATACGGCGAGGAGCTTTTCGCGCGCGCGTTCCACGCCGACTACCATACGGTCGAGACGGTCGCGCACGCCCGCGCCGCGTGCGCATGCGTTCCCGATGCGACCTTCGTGCTCGACATCGGCGGACAGGATATGAAGGCCATCTGGCTCAACCACGGCGTGCTGACCGATATCGTCGTCAACGAGGCGTGCTCTGCGGGCTGCGGCTCGTTCCTCGAGGGTTTTGCCAAAAACCTCGGAATAGCCGTTGAGGATATCGCGACCGAGGCATTTTCGTCCAAAGCCCCCGCCGTTCTCGGCAGCCGCTGCACGGTGTTCATGAACAGCAGCGTCGTTTCCGAGCAGCGGCGCGGTAAGGGTCCGGGCGACATCATGGCCGGTCTCTGCCGTTCGATTATCGAGAACGTGTTCACCAAGGTCATTCGCGTTTCAAATCTCAACCGTCTGGGCGACAAAGTCGTCGTCCAGGGCGGCACGTTCCGAAACGACGCGGTGCTGCGCGCATTCGAGCAGTATCTGGGCAAACCCGTCACGCGTGTGCCCCACCCGGGGCTGATGGGCGCTATCGGTATCGCCCTGCTCGCGCGCGAGGAATGCCGCAAGGGCGACGCCGGCACGTCGTTTATCGGGCTCGATGCCGTGGAGCGCTTCGAGCATCGCGAGTTCGGCGGCGTTACCTGCCGTCGGTGCAACAACCGCTGCCAGCGCGCGGTCGTGGCATTTGGCGACGGCTCGCTTTACGTCACGGGCAATCGCTGCCCGCGCGGCGGCGCCATCTCATGGGATGAGCTCGTGCGCGAGGTTCCCGCGGCGGAGGAGCTGCGTCCGCAGGGTGCTTGCGAGGCACAGGCACCCGGCACGGGGCGCGACCGGACCGCGGCTGCCCCCAATCTCTTTGTCGACCGCGAGAAGCT
>CABUTH010000137.1 GCA_902494465.1 uncultured Collinsella sp. | reverse complement strand
GCCAAGGGCTTCCCGCGCGAGGCCGTCTCGATGATCGAGTCTACCGACCGCGAGGCAACCGGCGAGCTCATGAAGTTCCGCGGCATCGTCGATGTGCTCATTCCGCGCGGCGGTGCAGGCCTGATCCGGCGCTGCGTGCGCGAGTCGCTTGTGCCGGTGATCGAGACGGGCACGGGTAACTGCCACATCTACGTGCATGAATCCGCCGACTTCGATAAAGCGCTCAATATTATCGTCAACGCTAAGACGCAGCGCGTGGGCGTGTGCAATGCCGCCGAGTCGTTGCTGGTCGACCGTGCTGTGGCCGATACGTTCTTGCCCGCTGTCGTTGCCGTGCTGCATGACCACGGCGTACTCATTCACGGCGACGAGGCCACGTGCGCCGCATGCGCCGGCGCCGGCTTTGTGGAGGGCGATGACTACGTCGTCGCGACTGAGGAGGACTGGGGCCAGGAGTATCTGGCGCTCGAGATGAGCGTGAAGGTCGTAGCGAACGAGGATGAGGCCGTCGCACACATCAACCGCTACGGTACCATGCACTCTGAGGCCATCGTTGCCGAGGACAAGGATGCTTGCGAGCGCTTCTTGGATGCAGTCGATGCCTCGGCCGTGTACGCCAACGCCAGCACGCGCTTCACTGACGGTGGCGAGTTTGGGCTGGGTGCCGAGATCGGCATCTCGACCCAAAAGCTCCACGCCCGAGGCCCCTTTGCCGCCGAGGCCCTCACAACCTACAAATACAAGCTCCGCGGCACCGGCCAGGTCCGTCCCTAAACCTGCCAAAAAGGGACAGGTTTATTTTGGCAGGTTTTATCTGCGGTTTTGCCGGGCGACACGTTCGCCCGGCATGTTTTCCGCGCGCCTTTTCGGCCTTTCGACTTTCGCCACGGCGATATACGATATTGATGCTGTGACTTAGCACTGACGTAACTGGAGGTATCGACCATGTCCCAGACGCTTACTGCCGGAATCACCCGAGACCGCGCGTTTGAACTGCTCAACGAGCACAACAAAGACCCGTTCCACATCACGCACGGCGAGACCGTCGAGGGCACCATGCGCTACTTTGCGCGCGAGTTCGACCCCGAAAACGAAGATTTTTGGGGCATCGTCGGTCTGCTGCACGACCTGGATTGGGAGGAGCATGAGGACGACCCCATGAACCACACCATCTATGCTGCCGAGATTCTCGAGGGTGAGGGTGCGACCCCCGAGCTTATCTGTGCCATCCAGACGCACACGTCCGATTTCAACTCTTCGCTGCCCAAGCCCGAGCTGCAGATGGAAAAGATCCTGTTTGCCTGCGACGAGCTCACCGGCCTGATCGGCGCCGCCGTCATCATGCGCCCGAGCAAGAGCGTCATGGACTTTACGACCAAGTCGCTCAAAAAGAAATTCAAGGACAAGCGCTTTGCCGCCGGCTGCTCGCGCGATGTAATTTCGCAGGGTGCCGAGATGCTGGGCTGGGAGCTTCCCGAGCTCTTCGACCGCACCATCGCAGCCATGCAGTCCTTCGCCCCCGACCGCGACTCCTTCCAGGCCTAACCTGCCAAAAAGGGACAGGTTTATTTTGGCAGGTTTTATCTGCGGAAACGCCTCCGTTGGACGTTATTCAGCGGAAGCGTTTTCTTTTTGACATGGCGACATCGGCGAATGGCGGCGCCTCGCGGCGGGCAGCCATGCTTTGCCGTATCCGTAATTCGGCAAACGCGGCGCTAGGCCGCATTCTTGATAATCCATATTCCCAGTCCGGTCAGCAGCTGAACCTGCTTAATCGTTAGCCCTTCTTTCCGTAGCGTGAGTATCGCCTCATTGCGAAGTGCCTTGGAGACGGATTTAAGTTCCGTAGGGGCGCATCCTGCGACACTCCGCACGATTGCCGCGCCAAATTCGCATAAATCTTCCTCGCGTACCTTGGCTGTTGCGCTGGGGCGATAGGGAAGCGACGGCGTGTTTTCCATGAGTTGAAGGTATGAGCGAGGTGTCGGGAATAATGCGTCGATAACGCTGCCGGTGATATGCGGCCGTGACCTGGTGCTCATCAGATACTCGCGATGGCTGCTCCACGGATATTCGTCGTATGCCGCCAGTCCTGCTTTTTGTGGATTCAAATGAATGTATCGAATTGCCTCGAGCAAATACTCTTCCGATTTAATCGGCGAATCCCAAAAGCGCTCCTGAAAAACGTGTCCGATATGCCCCATTCGCGCGTTATATCTTCCCGCAAACGACACGGCTATCGCGTGCATAGCGTCGCTCTTGCGGTTGTCCGGATCGTCGATGAGGAGATGGATGTGGTTTCCCATAAGGCACCAAGCGATAAGCTCAATATTGTGTTTAGGGAGGATTGCGTCGAGGATGTGAAGCAAAGCGATTCGGTCCTCGTCACCGTCAAACAGCAATTGTCCTCCGTTTCCGCGCAATGTGACATGGAAATAACCGGTTGGTGACTTTGAACGAGGCTTTCTCGGCATGGTCCCTCCTTTAGCTTGGATGGGCTGAAGATACCTCATTTGGAGGCTTCGGTTGTCGAGATTCAGTTCACCGACTATAGCTGCTACCTGCCGAAATGTTATTGCGTTTTCAAATTGATGCTTTTTAATGGTAATTGAGCAAGACGGGCGCGCTTGTTGTGAATGCGTGCTTTGGTTACGTTGATCTGGATGGCCCTCGCGTGATGTCAGCGCAAATGGGCTTCAAGCATTTCTGCGGCGATAGAAGAATGGCCGGGCGCTCAAAACAAAACGGAGCGCCCGGCCATTTACTAATTGTTCGTTGACGTTTGGCCAGATAAAACCTGCCAAAACAAACCTGTCCCTTTTTGGCGGGTTAGTTGAGGGCAGCTTGGGCTAGGCAGGCCTCGGCGTCTTCTTCGGTGACGCCCAGAGCGACGGCGAACTCCTCAACGGAGCGGCGCTTTGCCTCCTTGAGCACGCGCATGTAGTATGAGCTGGGCTTTTTACCGGCTTCCTCGGCCTGGCGAATGCGGTGCATCATGGTCTTTGCCACGCGGACCGTCTCGGGCGCGCCCAGCTTGAGCTGCTGCTTAAAGTGCGTCTCCTCAAGCGAGCTGTTACGCTCGGTAAAGGTGTCGCACTCCAGCTCGTCATAGTGGCTCAGCAGGTGCTCGGCATCTCGCTGGGAGATGGCGGCATGCAAACGATCGGCCTGCGCCACGGGGTACATGAGGATCGTCTGCGCATGTCCCTGCTTGGTCTCGAGCAACAGCATGGGCTGCGGCGTGTCGTCCCTAAAACCGACGACGGTGCAGACTCCCTGACCCGGATGAATGACGTGTTGACCGATTGAGAACATGCTACCTCCAACTTATACGAATTTGCGTATGTCTAGAATACCACGCTGACGTGCGGAAACCCTTACTTTATGCAGGAAAAGCACACAACTCCGATAGGTAAGAGTATTCGATAAAAGACACAGCTCATTCACACCTTTATGCATTTTCAACGCGTGCATAATCTGCAGGCAGACCGGCATCTTTGAGAGACTCCATACAAGCTGTAGTCAATTTTGTGCATATGCAATTTCGATTGGCTTTACCCTGCGATAGTGCCCGTCGCTTGTGATAGAGTGCTACAAACTCTGGCTTTTGCCCTACGAGTGACCAAGAGCTCGGGGGCTTTAACACAAGGAGGATCTATGCCCGAGAAGATTGAAGAGCTGGTACGCGCTGCGCTTGCTGCGGCCCAGGAGGCCGGCGACCTTTCCGCATTTGAACTTGACGATTGCGCTATCGAGCGACCGGCTGACACTTCTCATGGCGAGTGGACCTCTACCATGGCCCTGAAGTCCGCCAAGCTGGCCCACTGCGCCCCGCGCAAGATCGCCGAGGCCATCGTTGCCCATATGCCCGAGGATCCCGCGATCGAGAAGGTTGAGATCGCAGGCCCCGGTTTCATCAACTTCTACCTCTCCGTTGCCGTCAAGAATGCCATCTTTGGCGAGGCTCGCGAGAAGGGCATGGACTTCGCTAAGTCCAACGTCGGTGGTGGCCTGAAGACCCAGGTTGAGTTCGTTTCCGCCAACCCCGTCGGCCCCATGCACATCGGCCACGGCCGCTGGGCCGCGCTGGGCGATTCGCTCTGCCGCGTTATGGACCACGCCGGTTACGACATCCAGCGTGAGTTCTACATCAATGACCATGGCTCTCAGATGAACACCTTCGGCAACTCCATCAGCACGCGCTATATGCAGCTTGCCGACATCATCGCCAAGCAGGGCGTTGATATCGACGAGGCTCACAAGCTGCTGATCGCCGACCGTGACGCCTTCGTTGCCGACGAGAACGACGAGCATCCCGAGACCCATCCGTATCAGGACAACTTTGCCGAGACCCTGGGCAAGGACTCCTACGGCGGCGACTACATCATCGACGAGGCCGCCGAGTTCTGGCGCACCGACGGCGACAAGTGGGTCGACGCCGATCCGCAGGAGCGCATGGAGAGCTTCCGCGAGCGCGGCTATGTGAAGATGGTCGACAACATGCGCGACCTCTGCCACGCCGTCAATTGCGACTTCGATCGTTGGTACTCCGAGCGTTCGCTGTACGTGAAGGACACCGAGGGCGAGACCGCCGGCACCTCCGCCGTCGACCGCGCTTTTGAGAAGCTCGACAAGATGGGCTACCTCTACACCAAGGACGGCGCCCTGTGGTTCCGCTCCACCGACCTAGGCGACGACAAGGACCGCGTCCTGATCAAGTCCGATGGCGAGTACACCTACTTCGCCTCCGACGTTGCCTATCATTGGGACAAGTTCCAGCGCGTCGACCACGTCATCGACATTTGGGGTGCCGACCACCACGGCTACATCGAGCGCGTCCGCTGCGTCTGCGACGCTCTCGGCTATCCCGGCAAGTTTGAGGTTCTGCTGGGCCAGCTCGTCAACCTGCTGCGTAATGGCAAGCCCGTTCGTATGTCCAAGCGCAAGGGCACCATGGTGACCCTGCAGGAGCTCGTCGACGAGGTCGGCTCCGATGCCGCTCGCTACACGCTCATCTCCAAGAGCTCCAACCAGATGGTCGACTTCGACATCGAGGCCGTTAAGAAGCGCGACAACTCCAACCCGGTCTATTACGTGCAGTATGCTCACGCCCG
>CABUTH010000136.1 GCA_902494465.1 uncultured Collinsella sp. | reverse complement strand
GGATCGCGCGGCAGATGATCCGGCGCTTGCGGCTGCTGTGGCGCGCATGCGCTTACATGCGGGCGAGGACAGCATTGCCGGCCTTCGCCATACGGCCGAGCTGATCAAGCAAGGCGAGCTCGCGGCTCCCGACGTGGTGTATCTGGACCCCATGTTTCCCGAGCGCACCAAGAGCGCGGCGGTGAAAAAGAAGTTTCAGCTCTTGCACCATCTGGAGCAGCCGTGCGCCGACGAGGAGACGCTAGTCGAAGCTGCGCTTGCGGTGCACCCGCGCAAGGTCGTTATCAAGCGGCCGGTGAAGGGGCCACTGCTTGCCGGCGTTAAGCCGAGCTATCAGCTTGCGGGCAAGGCCGTTCGCTACGATGTTTTGGTGCCGCCGCGTCCGTAGCTTGCGCACGATGGCTGGCGCTTTGCCAGCGCCGTGCCGATGCGGGGCCTATTTCCAGGGGTGCGACGTCAGATGCCATCCGCCGCAGTATTCGCATTTGTAGCAGGCAAGGCCGCGCCGCCCGCGGTTTTCGCAGTCGGCCATAACGGCCTCGGCCTCGGCGCGTGTGTCGTAACGGTTTTTGCGTTCGCACGACTTGTAGCGCCAGGCTTCATCGCGCTCGGCGTCCAGGGCGTCGCGGCGCTCGTCTTCGCGTGCAAACAGGTCGCTCATATCGCCGCCCGTGGCAGCGCCCAAAAACTCGCTTTTGGCTTTTGACCAGGCGGCTCGCTTTTTGCTCCCCATCTGCTTCGCGCCCCTCTCCAAACGTTGGTATCATTGCTCAATCAAAGTGATACCAATAAACGTGAGGTCGCCGCGTGATGATCAGAAAAACCCTCGATACCGACATTCCCGCCGTCATGGCTATCTATGACGCGGCCCGTGCCTTTATGCGCGCGCATGGCAACGCCACGCAGTGGCCCGAGGGCACGCCCTCGGCCGAGCAGTTGGCTGCCGATATCGCCGCTGGTGGCAGCTATGTGTGCGAAGTCGACGGTCGCGTGGTGGCGACGTTTGCCTTTTTACCGGGTCCGGACGAGTACTATGACGTGATTGAGGACGGTCAATGGCGCAGCGACATTCCGTATGCCGTGCTGCATCGCGTGGCGTCGGACGGCACCACGCATGGCGTCGCTGCTGCGATGTTTGCCTTTGCCAAGGAACGCACCGACCATCTGCGTATCGACACGCACCAAGACAATCTGCCCATGCAGGGCGCCATCGCCAAGGCCGGGTTTAAGCGCGCCGGTATCGTATATGTGTCGGACGGTACGCCGCGTGTCGCGTTTGATTGGCTGCGCGAGGCGTAGGAGCCAAGGCACGTATCATCACCCAGCTCAAATAAAAAATGGCCCCGAGTGGGGCCATTTTTGGTAAAACGCGTCGTTGTGGGACTCGCATTGTTACCGCCTCAGATGAGACCGGGCGGGCAAAAGGCGAGATGCCGGCTTTCGCAAGGCGCGAACCTACGAAAATCGCCGCGCGGCAACGCGGGGCGATGAGCTCGGTCGGGGGATAGGGCCCGCTTCGCCCGCCGGCCCGTAAATTGTATCATCCAGTGTGGAACGAGGGTGCCCGTTGCCGCGTGCGATGGGCTTGCAATAAGAGGAGAGTCATGTCGAAGCAAGCGGTCGTTGGAATCTTGGCGCATGTCGATGCCGGCAAGACCACGCTGGCCGAGGCCATGCTGTTCAACGCGGGTCGCATTCGCAAGCGCGGCCGCGTGGACGATGGCGACTCGCATCTGGATACGAACGAGATTGAGCGTGAGCGCGGTATCACGATCTTCTCGTCGCAGGCTGTGCTCGACCATGGCGACACCCACGTTATGCTCGTGGACGCTCCCGGCCATGTCGATTTTTCTGCCGAGGCGGAGCGCACGTTGCGCGCGCTCGACTACGCGATTCTGGTGGTAGGCGCCAACGATGGCGTGCAGGGGCATACCGAGACCCTGTGGCGCCTGCTCGCGCGCTATGACATCCCGACGTTCATCTTCATCAACAAGATCGATTTGGAGAATCCCGGTCGCGATGTTTTGCTGGTACAGCTGGGGCAGCGTCTTTCCGAGGGCTGCTTGGATGCCAACGAACTGCTGGCGGGCGGGGCCGTTCAGGAGGACGCTGCCGCGTTGGACGAGGCGGCACTCGAGGAGTTTCTTGAAGCGGGTGAGCTTTCCGTCGCGACGCTGTCACGCATGGTTGCCGAGCGCAAGCTTTTTCCCTGCTTTGCCGGCTCGGCGCTCAAGGACCAGGGCGTGGGCGAGCTGCTGGATGGCATGTGCACGCTGATGCGTGAACAGGCGTGGCCCCCGGAGTTTGCCGCGCGCGTCTATCGCGTGAGTCGTGGAGACCGTGGTGAGCGTCTTGCCTGGGTCAAGGTGACGGGCGGCGTGCTGCGCGCAAAGCAAGTTGTCGAGGGATGCTCTGGCGCCTCCACTTGGGAGCAAAAGATCGACCAGGTGCGCATCTATAACGGTGGGAAATACGAGCTTGCCCAGGAAGTTGCCGCTGGCGGCATCTGCGCCGTGACGGGTCTTGCGCACGTTCGCCCAGGGGACGCCCTGGGCGCGGAGCCCGCGGGCGATGCGCCCGTCATTGCGCCGGTCCTCACCTATACGGTGCTGCCGGGCGAACACGACGTCCATACGGTGTTCAAAGCATTGACTGAGTTAGCGGACGAAGATCCCATGCTCGGCGTAAGCTGGAATACGCATCTTGAGCAGATTCATTTGCAGTTGATGGGCGCCGTGCAACTCGAGGTCGTGCAGCGGGTGTTGGCAGATCGCTTTGGCCTTTCGATTGAGTTTGAGTCTGTCGGCATTCTCTATAAGGAGACTATTTCACAGCCGGTCGAGGGTGTAGGCCATTTTGAGCCGCTGCGCCACTATGCCGAGGTGCATTTGCGCTTGGAGCCGTTGCCGGCGGGGTCGGGCGTGCAGTTTGGCACCGTGACCTCGACCGATGAGCTCGATCTTAACTGGCAGCGTTTGGCGCTCACCAACGCTATGGAGCGCGATCACCTGGGCGTGTTGACGGGCTCGCCCATCACCGATGTGCGCATTACGCTCACGGGCGGCCGCGCGCATGCCAAACACACCGAGGGCGGCGATTTTCGCCAGGCCACGTACCGCGCGATTCGCCAGGGTTTGATGCAGGCGCGCGAGGCCGGCGCAGACGTGTTGCTGGAGCCGTGGTACCGCTTTGAGCTCGAGGTGCCGGGGGAGTGCGTGGGCCGGGCGCTCTCGGATGCCACGCGCATGGGTGCCGAGTACGAGCCGCCGACGATGGCGGGCGACCGGGCGAAGCTTGTGGGTCGCGTGCCGGCATCCGAGGTGCAGGATTATGCGCTGGAGGTGGCTGCCTACACGAGCGGTCGCGGGCATCTGTACCTGGAGTTCGCCGGTTATGCGGCCTGTCATGATGCCGAGCGCGTCATCGAGGCGGCCGCCTATGAGCCCGAGGCCGATCTGCCCAACACACCCGACTCGGTCTTTTGCTCTCACGGCGCCGGCTACACGGTCAAATGGTACGACGTGCCCGCCGCGGCGCACGTAAAGGTCGATCCCGCCACCTTCCGTCCCTGGCGAGCGGCAGACGCCGAGTTTTTCGGCCACATGTGACAAAGTGGCAGTCCCTTTGTCACATGCTCTTGGTATAACTTGGTATAAGTTGGTATAACTATTATCAGGGTTTGCCAATCCGAGGAGGCCGGCATGAATCCAAATCCCTTTAAGCCAACGGCAGGCAAGCGGCCCCCGATGCTCATCGGTCGCGAGTCGATCGTCGAAGATTTCGAGGAAGGGCTCGATAACGGCGCCGGAGCGCCGGGCAGGCTCATGCTCATTACGGGAAACCGCGGCTGCGGCAAGACAGTTCTCCTGCGGGAGCTGCAACGTCTAGCCAATGAGCGCGGATGGGCGGTTGTCTCCGATTCTGCTTCGCTTGGCTTGTGCGATCGCCTGGCCGACGCGCTTCGCTCGAATAAACCCGTTGTGACGTCAATGGAGTTCGGTCCGTCGTTTGGCCGGATGTCGGTCGAGGCGGCGCGAGCGAAGGGCGAAACGTTGCGAGGGCTGGTCAACGAGCGCCTCAAGAAGCTCGGTCCAGGCAAGGGCATGCTGTTTGCGATTGACGAGGCGCAATCGGCGTCTATCGAGGAACTGGCGGCTCTTGCCGTCCTCTATCAACAGGTGCTCGGAGACCAGGATGCCACGGGCTTGTCCGATAGCGACCAGCGCGGTCTTGCGCTGGTGTTCGCTGGCTTGCCCAGTATGGTTGACGACCTGCTCGAAGAGCCGAGCGTGACGTTTTTGCGGCGTGCCCAGCAGCGTACGCTGGGGGCGATATCTTTGCCCAAGGTGCGTGATTCATATATCCAGACGGTCAAAGACGCTGGTCTTTACGTTGACGCGGAGACGGCGGACCTTGCGGCACACAAGAGCATGGGGCATCCCTATATGGTTCAGCTGGTGGGCTATTACATGTGGCGCTCTGCCGTCCGGCGTGGCTCGCAGGTCATCGAAAGGCACGATGTCGAGGCTGGCCATGCGGATGCCATCTCTGAGTTCTACGAAGCGGTCGACGCGCCCCTGTATTATGGATTGCGCAGTCCGCAACGCCTCTTTATCGAGGCCATGGCGGCTGACGGTGGCAAGCCGACGCGCATGGCGGATATCATTGAGCGCTGCGATCGCACTCAGAGCTGGGCGAGTAAATATCGCGCAAGCCTGATTCGCGAGCGCGTCATCGAGGCTGCCGGATACGGTCTCGTCCGGTTTACCGTGCCCATGCTGGGCGAGTACATTCGCGATCGCATTTTATGGCACGAGTAATGTGACAAAGGGACAGTCCCTTTGTCACATCGATGTCTGAGAGAGGTCAAAACATGGTGATTCATACCGAGCGTTTGACGCTTCGTCCGTGGCGCGAGACGGATGCGGCGAGCCTGTTTGCATATGCGAGCGATTCGGACGTGGGGCCGGCTGCGGGTTGGCCGCCCCATCGAAGCATTGAGGAGAGCAGGGAGATCATTCGGACGGTCTTTGCGGCGCCCCATACCTTTGCCATTTGCCTGGCTGAGGCAGACGAGCCCGTGGGCAGCATCGGGCTCATGCCGCCTCGTTGCGAGTCAAACCGTCGAGATGACGGTCTCG
>CABUTH010000135.1 GCA_902494465.1 uncultured Collinsella sp. | reverse complement strand
CACTTCCCCGGACAAAGTCTCCCCGCCCGGAGGCGGCCCCAGCGCGAGACCGTCCCGGATGCCTACCTACTCGTTGTCGCCTGCGGTCATCTGCGTTGCGGAGAGTGCGCCGTCGGCGGCAGTTGCGGCTGCGGCGTCCGGCCAGACCCAGTCGGTGAAGGCCGGGTGATCGTAGCCCTCATCGCACGCGAACTCGAAGGCCTCGGTGCGGAATGCCTCCCACTCATCAATCTGCTCGGCAAACTTATCGGCGTCGACCATGCGCAGCACGTCGGCGGCCAGTGCCCAGCGGTCCATGTTGTTCAGGCGCAGCATGTCGAACGGCGTTGTCGTGGAGCCTTTCTCCTCGTAGCCGTGGACGCGGAAGGCATCGTGGCCGGGGCGGTTCCAAATCAGACGGCGAATCGTGCCGGCATAGGCGTGGAACGCGAAGAGGACAGGCTTATCGCCGCAGCCGAACAGCTCAGCCCAGCGCTCGTCACTGAGAGCCTGGTCGTTCTCGCAGACGTTCTGAATCTTGAGCAGATCGACAACGTTGACGAACCACACCTTGATGCCCAGCTCGCGCAGCATGTCGGTTGCAGCCAGAGCCTCAAGCGTCGGCACGTCGCCGCAGGTGGCAACCACGACGTCGGCCTCGGCGAGCGAATCGGCGGTCGATGCCCACTCCCAGGTCGCAACGCCCTCGGCGAGCTCCGCCTTGGCCTCGTCGACCGTCTGGAAGGTCGGAGCAGGCTGCTTGCCGCAGAAGATGGCGTTGACGCAGTCAGTGGACTGGTAGACGCGCTCGGCCACGGCGAGAGCCATGTTGGCGTCGGCCGGATAGTAGGCGTTTACGATGTGTGTGTCGTTGGCCTTGTTGAGCAGCAGGTCGATAAAGCCGGGGTCCTGATGCGAGAAGCCGTTGTGGTCCTGACGCCAGACGTGGCTCGACAGCAAAATGTTAAGGCCGCTGATGGGGGCACGCCACGGAATCTCGCGCTTGGTAGCCTCGAGCCACTTGCAGTGCTGGTTGACCATGGAGTCGACCACATGGACAAAGCTCTCGTAGGAGCTCCACACGCCGGAACGGCCAGTGAGCACGTAGGCCTCGAGGAAGCCCTCGCACTGATGCTCGGACAGCTGCTCGACGACCTTACCGGAGCCTGCCAGCAGCTCGTCGTTGGCCTCGTCCTCGTAGAAGCCGGCGTCCCACTGCTTCTTGGTCACCTTGTAGGCAGCCTGCAGGCGGTTAGACGCGGTCTCGTCGGGACCGAAGATACGGAAGTCGTCCATGTTCTTGGCCAGAACGTCGGCAGTGTACTCACCAAAGACGCGGGCGGCCTCGGTGGAACCCCAGCCGTGACCCTTCTCGGCGACGGGAATCTCGTGGGCGTGGATATCGGGCAGTTCGAGCTCGCGGCGCACCTTGCCGCCGTTTGCATTGGGGTTGGCGCCGATGCGCAGCTCGCCGGTCGGCATAAAGGCCGTCACCTCGGGACGCACCTGACCCTCGGGCGTAAAGAGCTCCTCGGGCTTGTAGGAGCGCAGCCACTCGCGTAGCACGCGGAAGTGCTCGTGGGTGTCCTTGGCGCTCGCCAGCGGCACCTGATGCGCGCGCCAGGAGTCCTCGGTCTTCTTGCCGTCGATCTGCTTGGGGCAAGTCCAGCCCTTGGGCGTACGGAACACGATCATGGGATAGGCCGGGCGGACCACGGTCTCGCCCGCGGCTGCCTGGGCCTGAGCGGTGGCCTTGATGTCGCAAATCTCGTCAAAGACCTGCTCAAACAGGTCGGCGAAACGCTCATGGATGCTCGCGTGGCTCTCGTCGTCAAAGCCGGCGACAAAGAAGTGCGGCTTGTAGCCCATGCCCTCAAAGAACTTGGTGAGCTCCTCGTCGGACACGCGGGCGAGGATGGTGGGGTTGGCGATCTTGTAGCCGTTGAGGTGCAGGATCGGCAGGACGATACCGTCGGTTGCCGGGTTCACGAGCTTGTTGGATTGCCAAGAGGTCGCGAGCGGGCCGGTCTCGGACTCGCCGTCGCCCACTACGGCCACGGCCAACAGGCTCGGGTTGTCCATGACGGCACCGTAAGCGTGGCTGAGCGTGTAGCCGAGCTCGCCGCCCTCGTGGATGGAACCGGGCGTCTCGGGCGCAAAGTGGCTCGGGATGCCGCCGGGATAAGAGAACTGGCGGAAGAACTTCTGCAGGCCTGCCTCGTCATTGGTGATGTCGGGGCGAATCTCGCGGTAGGTGCCGTCGAGCAGCGACTGAGCAGTACCGGCGGGACCGCCGTGACCAGGGCCCATCAAGAAGATAGCATTCTGGTTGTGGTCGGCGATCAGACGGTTGACGTGACCGAACAGGAAGTTGATGCCGGGCGTGGTGCCCCAGTGGCCGACCAGACGGTGCTTAACGTCCGGACGACCAAAGTCGCGCACCTCACCGGTTTTCTCATCAACAAAGTCGGGGCGCATTAGCGGGTTAGAGCGAAGGTAGATCTGACCGACGGACAGATAGTTCGATGCGCGCCAATACAGGTCGACGCCCTCGAGCTCGGAAGCCGGCACCTCGTGGCCCAGCTTTTGCCACGGCGTCCCCAGTGTTTTAGCCATTGTTTATGTCCCTTCGCTGTGCGGTCGCCCTCCGATACGGCAACCTTTCGTTGGGACTAGTATATTTGCTAAAACGTTTTATCATGGTGAAAAAACGTTTTACCACCCCTATCAATCCCATCGATTAGCAAAACGCGACATTCACCTGCGGCATTGCACGTCACAGGTGCTCCACATTCGGTCTCTGCAAATTGATAAACGTGTTTAGTTGTGTTTAGTAAGCTCGAGCACGCTGTCCTTAACGATAAGCTCCGGCTCCAGAACGACCTCTTCGGCACGCCTGCCGCCCCTACCGGCAAGACGCTTGGACATGCAGCCAAAAGCATGCTCCGCAAGGACACCAGGGTCCTGCTCAATGGCGGTCAGCGCCGGCTCAAAGAGAACGTCGGCCGCCGAGTTGTCATAGCTCACCACCGAGATATCGCCCGGGATGCTCTTCCCCATCTCGTGCAAGCGCTTGAGCAAACCGAGGGCAATGTTATCCGAGCTTGCGAACACGGCAGTGGCGTCAGTTGCGAGCACCGCCTCCGAGGCCTCGTATGCGCTCGGGATGTAGTACTCGCTCTCAAACTCCAAACGCGCGTCGATCGGCAGGCCAACCTCACGCAGCGCGCGCTCATAGCCGGCAAGTCGCTTGCGACCCGTATTGGAACGGCGGGCATTAACCAGGCAGGCAATACGGCGGTGGCCTTGCTCGATCAGATAGCGGGTGGCCATATAGCCGCCCATCTCGTGGTCGAACATCACCTTGTCGCACTCGAGCCCCTCAATGGCACGGTCGACCATTACGGCCGGGATGGGCAGGTGGCTGACTTCTTCGCGCAGGGCGCGGTCATCAGAGAACTCGTCACCCACTACCAGAAAGACGCCATCAACGCCGCGCGTCACCAGCTGGCGCAGCAGCTCCAGATCGTCATCGGCGCTTCCGCCCGAGCTGGTAATGAAGAGCGCATAGCCGTCCTCACGGCAGCGCTTTTCCAGGCTACCGGCGAGCGAGGCAAAAAAGCGGCTCTCGATGTTAGGGACGATAAGGCCCAGCGTGCGCGACTCGCGCATGACCAGGCTGCGCGCAATCTGGTTGGGAACATAGTGGTTGCGCGCCGCGACCTCTTTGATGAGCTTGCGGTTTTCTTCCGAGATGCGACAGGGCCGATTATTAAGAACAAGCGAGACCGACGAGGGGGAAAGCCCCACCTCCTGGGCGATCTGCTTGAGGGTGACTTTGTTGGCCATCTCGCTCCTTCCGGGTTTACGCGCAATCTCTTGAAAGTATAGCGACTACCCCTCTACCTCGGTGATAAACACTTTACCAATCCGGTGGACGGCTGTTTTATCGCCGCCAGCGCACCAAATCCGTCCGGGTGGGGTATATTGCAATCGATTGATGACAACGACCACCAAAAGGCGGATATTCGTATGCACGAGAACGACTTTTTTAACGAGGACCTGCTGTGCGCGCTCGCTGGCGTTGCCGGCGAGGACAACGTGCTGATGAGCGAGCCCATGCGCGAGCACACCACGTTTAAGATCGGCGGCCCGGCCGACGTCTTTGTCACGCCCGATACCGAGCAGGGCCTCGTCGCCACGCTCGATACCTGCTATCGCTGCGACCTGCCACTCACCATCGTGGGCAACGGCTCCGACTTGCTCGTCGGCGACAAGGGCATCCGCGGCGTCGTCGTAGCGCTGGGCGAGGGCCTCTCCGACATTACGGTCAACGGCACGCACGTCACGGCGGCAGCCGGCGCCTTGCTTTCCGATGTCGCCGCGGCGGCAGCCGAGGCCGGTCTCACCGGCATGGAGCCCATCTCGGGCATTCCCGGATCGGTCGGCGGCGCCTGCTACATGAACGCCGGAGCATACGGCGCCTGCATGGCCGATGTACTGGAGTCCGTGCGCGTCTACAAGCCCGCCCGCATGCTTGACGACGGTACCCGCGGCAGCGGCAACATCATCGAGTTCGATGTCGATGAGCTCAACCTGGGCTATCGCAAGAGCCGCATTGCCGACGACGGTTTCATCGTGCTTTCGGCCACTTTCAATCTCGCCCCGGGCAACGCCGCGATGATCAAGGCCGACATGGACGACTACCGCCAGCGCCGCGAGGACAAGCAGCCGCTCGACATGCCGAGTGCCGGCTCCACCTTCAAGCGCCCCGAGGGCCACTTTGCCGGCAAGCTCATCATGGACGCCGGCCTGCGAGGACACGCCATTGGCGGCGCGCAGGTGAGCGAAAAGCACTGCGGCTTCATCGTCAACGCCGACCACGCCACCGCCGCCGATGTCGACGAACTCATCCGCCACATCCAGGCAACTGTCAAAGACCAATTCGACGTAGACCTAGAACCCGAAGTCCACCGAGTAGGCGAATTCCTCTAATAAAAAAGAAGGCCCCGAAAGGGGCCTTCGCCATCTTTATATCAGACAACCAGTCCGGTGTGTCGCGCTTTGAACCCGGAAGGTCCGGGACTGCGGGCGAGGCATAAGGTTGGTCGCGAGTTCCGCACGCAAAGAAGGCCACTTAATGTGGCCTTCGTCTTGCGCAGGACT